>NZ_JBJZOG010000120.1:0-16642 GCF_047200535.1 Micromonospora mangrovicola
ACCACGGTCAACACCTCATACCCGCCGAACGGCGACCGTCACCCGCTCGCCCTCGCCGACCTCACCGGCGAAGCCGTCGACACCCTCGGCGAAGTCGACCGTGTCGGCCAGCACCTCCCGGGCCACGAAGTCGGTGTACGCGGCCACCGCCGCGCGCACCTCCTCCGACGCCGAGACCGACACCACGATCCGGTCCGAGACGTCCAGGTCGGCGTCCCGCCGGGCCTGCTGCACCACCCGGACCACGTCCCGGGCCAGCCCCTCGGCGGCCAGCTCCGGCGTGACCTCGGTGTCCAGCACGACCACGCCCTCACCGCCGGGCAGCGGCGCGGAGTGCTCGGCGTCGGCGGCGACCAGGCGCAGCTCGTACTCGCCCTCGGCCAGGGTGACCCCGGCGGCGACCGGAGCGCCGTCGACCAGCTCCCACTCGCCCGCCTTGACCGCCTTGATCACCTGCTGCACCGCCTTGCCGACCCGGGGGCCGAGCGCCCGCGGCACCACGGTCAGCACCTGCTGGCAGTACGCGGACACCTCGTCGGTGAGGACGACCTCCTTCACGTTGACCTCGTCGGCGACCAGGTCGGCGAAGGGCCGCAGCTGGGCGGCGACCGGCGAGGCCACGGTCAGCTTCGACAGCGGCAGCCGGACCCGCAGGCCCTTGGCCTTGCGCAGCGACAGCGCCGCCGAGGCGACCGCCCGGACGCCGTCCATCGCCGCGACGAGCTCGCGGTCGGCCGGGAACTCGTCCGCCGACGGCCAGTCGGTCAGGTGCACCGACCGCTCGCCGGTGAGGCCGCGCCAGATCTCCTCCGCGGTCAGCGGCGCGAGCGGCGCCACCACCCGGCAGAGCGTCTCCAGCACGGTCCACAGGGTGTCGAACGCCTCCGCGTCCCCGGACCAGAACCGGTCCCGCGAGCGGCGCACGTACCAGTTGGTCAGCGCGTCCAGGTAGGACCGGACGGTGGCGCAGGCGCCAGAGATGTCGTACGCCTCCATCTGCCCCTGGACCGTCGACACCAGCTCGTTCGTCTTCGCCAGCACGTACCGGTCGAGCACGTGGGTGGAGTCCACCCGCCGCGTCGCCCGGTACCCGTCGGCGTTGGCGTAGAGCGAGAAGAAGTACCAGACGTTCCAGAGCGGCAGCAGCACCTGACGCACCGCGTCCCGGATGCCCGACTCGGTCACCGACATGTCGCCGCCGCGCAGCACCGGCGAGGACATCAGCATCCAGCGCATCGCGTCCGACCCGTACGAGTCGAAGACGTGGTACACGTCCGGGTAGTTGCGCAGGCTCTTGGACATCTTGCGCCCGTCCGAGCCGAGCAGGATGCCGTGGCTGAGGCAGTTGCGGAACGCGGGACGGTCGAACAGCGCGGTGGCCAGCACGTGCATGGTGTAGAACCAGCCGCGGGTCTGTCCGATGTACTCGACGATGAAGTCGCCCGGATAGTGGTGCTCGAACCACTCCCGGTTCTCGAACGGGTAGTGCACCTGGGCGAACGGCATCGAGCCGGACTCGAACCAGCAGTCCAGCACCTCGGGCACCCGGCGCATCATCGACTTCCCGGTCGGGTCGTCCGGGTTGGGGCGGACCAGTTCGTCCACCGCCGGCCGGTGCAGGTCGGTCAGGCGTACGCCGAAGTCCCGCTCCAGGTCGGCCAGTGAGCCGTACACGTCGACCCGCGGGTAGTTCGGGTCGTCGGACTTCCACACCGGGATCGGCGAGCCCCAGAACCGGTTCCGGCTGATCGACCAGTCGCGGGCGTTGGCCAGCCACTTGCCGAACGAGCCGTCCTTGATGTGCCCCGGGGTCCAGTTGATCTCCTGGTTCAGCTCGACCATCCGGTCCTTGAACTTGGTCACCGCCACGAACCAGGAGGACACCGCCTTGTAGACCAGCGGGGTGTCGCAGCGCCAGCAGTGCGGGTACGAGTGGGTGTAGGTGTCCTGCTTGAGCACCACCCCCCGCTCCTTCAGCTCCCGGATCACCGGCTTGTTCACGTCGAAGACCTGCTCGCCCTGGTACGGCGGGACCAGCGCGGTGAACCGGGTGTGGTCGTCCACCGTGACGACGGTCGGGATGCCGGCCGCGTTGCAGGTGTTCTGGTCGTCCTCACCGAAGGCCGGGGCCAGGTGGACGATCCCGGTGCCGTCCTCGGTGGTGACGAACTCCGCGCCGAGCACCTGGTACGCGTTCTCCCCGGCCTGCTCGACCAGGAAGTCGTAGAGCGGGGTGTAGCGGCGGCCGACCAGGTCCCGGCCGTACACCGTGCCGACCTGCTCGTACCCCTCCAGCTCCTTGGCGTACGCGCCGAGCCGCGCGGCACCCACCACGTACCGGGAGCCGTCCCGCTCCAGCACCGCGTACTCGATGTCCGGCCCGACGGCGAGCGCCAGGTTCGACGGCAGCGTCCACGGCGTGGTGGTCCACACGCCGAGCCGCACCGGGCCACGCACCAGCTCGGGGGCCGACTCGTCCGCGGTCAGCTCGAACCAGACGCTCAGCGTCGGGTCGTGCCGGTCCTTGTAGACGTCGTCCATCCGGGTCTCGGTGTTCGACAGCGGGGTCTCGCACCGCCAGCAGTACGCCAGCACCCGGAAGCCCTCGTAGACCAGACCCTTGTCGTGCAGGGTCCGGAAGGCCCACATGACGCTTTCCATGTAGTCCAGGTCGAGCGTCTTGTAGTCGTTGGCGAAGTCGACCCAGCGGGCCTGCCGGGTGACGTACCGCTCCCAGTCCTGGGTGAACTCCAGCACCGAGGTGCGGCAGGCCTCGTTGAACCGGGCCACGCCGAGGTCGAGGATCTCCGCCTTGCTGGTGATGCCGAGCTGCTTCTCGGCCACCACCTCGGCCGGCAGGCCGTGGCAGTCCCAGCCGAACCGGCGCTCGACGTGCTTGCCGCGCATGGTCTGGTAGCGCGGCACCACGTCCTTGACGTACCCGGTGAAGAGGTGGCCGTAGTGCGGCAGGCCGTTGGCGAACGGCGGGCCGTCGTAGAAGACGTACTCGTTCTTGCCGTTCTCCCCGGCCGGGCGGGCCTCGACGCTGGCCTCGAAGGTCTTGTCGGCCGTCCAGTGTTCCAGGACCCGGCGCTCGACCGCGGGCAGGTCCGGGCTCGCCGGCACACCGGCGGCGGTCGGGTCGTGCAACGGATAGGCCATCGGGGGTCGCTCTCCTCAGCAGCTCACGGTCCGTGGGTCTGCGAGGACGAGCCCGTTCCCGGTACGCCTTCCGGCGCGCCCGGGGCAAGGCCCGCGGTACCACCCCGCTTGGCGGTCAAGGTGCGACCGCCCGCTCGTTGGCCGGCTGTGACGGGCCGTCCCGTCCGGTTCTACTGGGCCGGTCACCCGGCTGTTCTTCCGGAGGCTCGCCGGTGATGGCCGGGTCGTCGCCTGTGTGCCGTCAAGCGTACTCGACCACACCGCCGGCCCGCCCCCGAGTATCCGCGCGACGCGAGAGGAAGAGGCCCCGTCGGCGCCTCCGGTACGGGACGGGCCCCGGTTGACCGCACGGGCGGCGGCGGGAACGTGCCCGGCAGCGCCGCGCGGCTAGGCTGACCAGGTGATCCGGATCGAGTTGGACGAGCCCACGCTGGCCCGTACCCGGATCGCCATCAGCCCGCTCTGGGAGGTGCTGACCAGCCTCTACCTGCTCAAGCGCCATCCCGAGGAAGTGCCCTGGCCGTACACCGGGTGGGCCCGGCACGCCCGCCGGGTGCTGGCCGAGGTGCCCGCGACCGCAGCGCTGCGGCTGCTCACCGCCGACCCCCGCTCCCCCGACTTCCTCACCCCGATCCCGCCGTCGCCGGCCCCCAGCCTGGCCGAGGAGCTGGCCTTGTTGCGGGCCACCCCGGCCGATTTGATCGCCGAGCAGGTCTCCCGCTACCACGACCCGGGCAACCTGCCGGACTGGCTGCGGCCGTTCGTCACCGACCGGCAGGCCGCGCTGGACCGGCTCGCCGACAGCGTCCAGGCGTACTGGGACGCGGCGATCGCGCCCTGGTGGCCGGCGATGCGGGCGGCGCTCGACGAGGAGGTGCTGCACCGGGCCCGGGCGCTCGCCACGGACGGCCCCGACGCGCTCCTGGCCGACCTGCACGACCGGGTGCGTTGGGAGCGGCCGATGCTCACCCTGGCCAAGCCGTTGCAGCACAGTTTCCGGGCGGCCGACCAGCGGCTGCTGCTGATCCCGCTGATCTTCTCGCGGGGCGCGCTGGCCTGCTCCACCGACCACCCGGAGATCGTCGCGGTCTCCTACCAGGCCCGGGGCGCCGCCGTGCTGGCCGAGACCGGTCCCGTCCGACGGCCCGCCGGTGGGGACACCGACCGGCTGGCGGTCCTCGTCGGCCGGGGGCGGGCGCAGGTGCTGCGCGCCCTGGCCCGGCCGGCCACCACCGCCGGGCTCGCCGCCACCCTGGGGCTCGCCCCGAGCACCGTCTCGGAGCACCTCGCCACGCTGCTGGCCGCCGGCGTGGTGCACCGCCGCCGGGTGGGCCGGCGGGTGCTGTACGGCCTGGAACCCGCCGGCCTGGCCCTGGTCACCCTGATCGGAGCCGAGTCGACGACCGCCTCCGCCTGAGGATTCGGCCCACACCGAATTCGTTTCCCCGGGCCGCCGCTCGTCCCTAGATTCCCGGTAATGAGCGAATACGCGATCGAGGCGGCCGGGCTGCGCCGCACCTACCGCAGCCGGACGGGATGGCTACGACCCCAGCGCCGGGAGGTGGAGGCGGTCCGCGGCGTCGACCTGACGGTCGGCAACGGGGAGCTGTTCGGCCTGCTGGGACCGAACGGCGCCGGGAAGACGACCACCATCAAGCTGCTGAACACGCTGCTCATCCCGACCGCCGGCACCGCCCGGATCTGCGGCCACGACGTGGTCACGCAGACCCGGGAGGTACGCCGGCGGATCGGTTACGTCTTCGGCGGCGACCGGGGCCTCTACGACCGGCTCTCCGCCCTGGACAACCTGCGCTACTTCGCCGAGCTGTACGGCGTGCCGGGACGGGAGCAGAAGCGGCGCATCGCCGAGCTGCTGGAGCTGGTCCGGCTCGCCGGCCGGGAGCACGAACGGGTGGAGGGCTATTCCCGGGGCATGCGGCAGCGCCTGCACATCGCCCGGGGCCTGCTGCACCGGCCGCAGGTGCTGTTCCTCGACGAACCGTCCATCGGGGTGGACCCGGTGGCCGCCCGGGAGCTGCGGCAGACCGTCGCCGACCTGGCCGCCACCGGCACGACCGTGCTGCTGACCACCCACTACATGGCCGAGGCCGACGAGCTCTGCGACCGGATCGCGGTCATCGCCGCCGGCATCATCCAGGCCCTCGGCACCCCCGCCGAGCTGCGGCACCACGCCGACGGCCGGCAGGTGCTGGAGGTCGAGGCGTACGGGGTGACCGACGCTCAGCTCGCGGCGATCCACGCCCTGCCCGGGGTCCGCGAGGCGAGCGTGACGGTCACCGGCGCGGCCCAGGTGCTGACGGTGCAGTCCGACGCGGGGGTGGACGTGCAGGCGGACGTGCTGCGCGAGCTGGACGGGGTCCGGCTGGGTCGGGTCAGCGCCCGCCGGCCCACGCTGGAGGACGCGTACGTGGCGATCGTCAACCGGGTCGACACCCCGGCCCGGCCGGTCGAGGCGGTGCCGGCGTGAACCTGCTGCGCATGATCGGGGTGGGTCTGCTGCTGCACACCAAGCAGCTCAGCCGCTCCTCGTTCGAGATCGCCACCGCGCTGATCGTCCCGGTGGTGCAGGCGACCCTGGCGGTGTACCTGTTCCGGGCCGGCGGCGAGCCGGGCCGCCTGCTGGAGGCGGCGGTCGGGGCCGGGCTGATGGGGGTCTGGTCGTCGGTGCTCTTCGGCTCCGGCGGCGCCATCCAGCGGCAACGCTGGCAGGGCACGCTGGAAATGATCATGTTGGCGCCCCGTCCACCGGCGCTGATGATCCTGCCGATCACCCTGGCCACCGCGGTCACCGGCACGTACGCCATGCTCGCCACCCTGCTCTGGGGCCGGCTGCTCTACGGCGTACCGCTGGACTTCGCGCACCCGCTGCTCTTCCTGGTCGCGGTCCCCGGCTGCATCCTCGGGCTGGGGATGTTCGGCCTGCTGCTCGCCTCCACGTTCGTGCTGATGCGCAACGCCAACGCGCTGACCAACACGCTGGAGTACCCGATCTGGCTGGTCTCCGGGATGCTCGTGCCGCTCACCGTGCTGCCCGGCTGGACCGGCCCGATCGCCGCCGCGCTGCCCACCACCTGGGGCGCCCGCGCGGTGCAGGAGGCGGCCAGCGGCGGGCCGGTCTGGCCCGCCCTCGGCGTCTGCCTGGCGATCAGCGCCGGCTGCCTGGTCGCCGGCGCGTTGATGATGACCTACGTCGAGCGACGGGCCCGCGCCGCGGCGACCCTCGCGCTGGCCTGAGGGGGACGACGATGACCGCACTCTTCCGGCTGGTCGGCACCGGCGGCGTGATCGCCTACCGGGCCCTGTTCAACTGGACCACCCCGGCGATGTTCATCGGGTCGCTGCTGGTCGGTCCGATCTTCCAGCTGCTCTTCTTCGCGTACCTGGGCCGGCAGCTCGGGGTCGCCGACGACCGGTTCTACATCGTCGGCAACGCGGTGCTGGCCGCCTCGCTCTCCTGCGTCTTCGGCGGCACCATGGCGGTCGCCAACGAGCGGCGCTTCGGCACCCTCGGGCACGTGCTGCTCTCCCCGCGCAGCCGCACCGCCGTCTTCCTCGGCCGGGTCCTCCCGTACGCCGGGAACGGCCTGCTCATCGCGGTGAGCACGCTGACCGTCGGGTCGCTGCTGCTCGGCCTGCGGATGCCGTCGCAGGCCCTGCCGGCGCTGCTGGCGACGCTGGCGGTGGCGGCGCTGTCCTGCGGGTTCTTCGGCCTCACCCTGGGTGCGCTGGGTCTGCGGTTCCGGGACGTCTGGGTGGTCTCCAACGTCTCGGTGGCGCTGCTGCTCCTGCTCACCGGCGTGAACGTGCCCGCCGTCGGGCTGCCCGGCTGGATGCGCGCGGTGGGCGAGGCGCTACCCATCACCCACGCCGTGCAGGCCGCCCGCCGGCTCGCGGCCGGCGAGGGCTTCGCGGCGGCGGCCCCCGCACTCGCCGCCGAAGCCGCCGTCGGCCTCGGCTACGCGGTCCTGGCCGCCGCCCTCCTGAAGCTCTTCGAAGCCGAATCCCGCCGAACCGCCTCCCTCGACACCATGTGACCCCACCCAGCCCCCGTTGACCATGAGGTTGGCGGCACTTCCCGAGATCAACCTCGCCGCCAACCTCATGGTCGTCCGGGGCTAGCGGGGGGCCGGGAGGGTCGTGGTCCAGAGCGAGGCGCCCGCGCGGTCGCGCAGGTGCACCGTCAGGTCGCCGGAGTCGCCGTCGATGGAGACCTCCCCGAAGTGCTGGAAGCCCTCGGCGGGAGAGGTGTTGGCGCGCGGCGGGGCGTGGGTGAACACCGCCTGCGGGCCGAACGTGCCGTCCAGCGCGTCCGGGCCGAACGCGCCGGCGTGCGCCGGCCCGGAGACGAACTCCCAGAACGGACTGAAGTCGCCGACCGCCGCCCGCGCCGGGTCGTAGTAGTGCGCGGCGGTGTAGTGCACGTCGGCGGTGAGGAAGACGATGCCGGTGACCCCGGCCGAGTGTGCGGCCCGCAGCACCTCGGCGAACTCCAGCTCCCGGCCGGCCGGCGCGCCGGGGTCGCCCTGCGCCACCCCCTCCTGCGCGCCGGGACCGTCCGGCACCACCAGACCGAGCGGCAGGTCGTTGGCGATCACCTTCCAGGTCGCCCGGGACCGGGTCAGCTCGCGGATCAGCCACTCCCGCTGCTCGCGGCCGAGCAGGCCGCGCCCCGGGTCGGCGTACGTGTTGCCGTCGTTGGCGTCCTTGTACGTGCGCATGTCGAGGACGAAGACGTCCAGCAGCGGCCCGTACGGCAGCCGGCGGTAGAGCGGCCCGCCGGCGGCCACCGGCAGCCACTCGTGGAACGCCTGCCGGGCCCGCGCGGCGAGCACGTCCACCCGCTTCTCGGTGTACCGGTCGTCGGTGAGGATCTCCCATGGCGCCCGACGGCCGTCCGCCCCTAGCGTGAGCACCGCAGCACCGGCCGGCCCGGGAAGCTGTCCGGCCCGATCCCCCCAGGACGCGCCGGACAGCTCCCCGTGTCGGCCGTCACACCCTCTCGTCGTCACGCCGGGCCGGGCCGTTTCCGTCGTACCGGCGTACGAACGACGACGAGGAGGACGGGATGAGCCGGATCAACATGGCGGCGGTGGTGCCCGAGGCGTACCAGGCGGTGCTCGGGCTGGAGAAGTACCTCCACGCCAACCTGGACCACACCGTGCTGGAGCTGGTGAAGCTGCGGGCGTCGATGCTCAACGGCTGCGCGTTCTGCGTGGACATGCACAGCCGGGACGCGCTCGCGGCCGGGGAGTCCAGCCGGCGGCTGTTCGCGGTGGCGGCGTGGCGGGAGGCGCCGTTCTTCGACGAGCGGGAGCGGACCGCGCTGGCGCTGACCGACGCGGTCACCCGGCTCGGCCAGCACGGCGTGCCGGACGAGGTGTGGGACTCCGCCGCGAAGGTCTGGTCGGAGAAGGAACTGGCCGACCTGGTCGTCGCGATCGCCACAATCAACGTGTGGAATCGGATCGCGGTGACCAGCCAGGCACAGCCGCCGACCGAGGAGTGACCCTCTCGGCGGCGACGCAGGCGGCCGGTGCGCTCACTGCGCACCGGCCGATGCTGCTCGGGCTGGCCTACCGGCTGCTCGGCAGCCTGCACGACGCCGAGGACGTGCTCCAGGAGGCGTACCTGCGCTGGCTCGACGTCGACCGGGAGTCGGTCGCCGAGCCCCGCCGGTACCTGTCCCGGGTGGTCACCCGGCTGGCGCTGGACCGGCTGCGGGCCCGGCAGGCCGCCCGGGAGACGTACGTCGGCCCGTGGCTGCCCGAGCCGGTGCCCACCGACCCGTCGCCGTTCGGGCCGCTGGACAGCGTCGAACTGCGCGACTCGCTCTCCACCGCCCTGCTGCACCTGCTGGAACGGCTCACCCCGCCGGAGCGGGCGGTGTACGTCCTGCACACCGCCTTCGCCCTGCCGTACGCCGAGATCGCCGAACTGCTGGACCGGTCCGCGGCGGACTGTCGCCAGCTGCAGCACCGGGCAGCGGCCCGGCTCGCCGACGAACGCCGGCGTTTCACCGCCGAACCGGCCGAGCAGAAGCGGCTGCTGGACGCCTTCCTCGCCGCCGCCCACGAGGGCGACCTGGCCCGGCTCACCGACCTGGTCGCCGCCGACGCCACCGCGTGGAGCGACGGCGGCGGGCGGGTCAGCGCGGCCCGCAACCCGGTCCACGGGGCGGACCGCATCGCCCGGTTCTTCGCCGGCATCTACGGCCGCCGCGGCCGGCCCGGCGTGGCGGCCGAGCCGGTCGAGCTGAACGGCGCCCCCGCGCTGCTGCTGACCTGGCCGACCGGCGTGCGCTACACGCTCGCCCTCACCGCCACCGACGGGCGCATCACCGGCCTCTACCTGGTCGGAAACCCCGACAAGCTGACCCGCCTACCCGGCTGAGCACGCACGACGGCCCCGCCCCGGCAAGCGGGACGGGGCCGTCGGTGCGACGAGGTCAGCCCAGCGCGGGGAACCAGAGCGCGATCTCGCGCTTGGCGCTGTCGGCCGAGTCGGAGGCGTGCACCAGGTTCTCCCGATTGGAGAGGGAGAGGTCGCCCCGGATGGTGCCGGCGGCGGCCTTGCGGCCGTCGGTGCTGCCGATCATCCCGCGCACCACCTCGATCACCTGGTCGCCGGAGAGCACCAGGGCCACCAGCGGACCGCCGGTCATGAACGCCTTCAGCGGCGGGTAGAACGGCTTGTCCACGTGCTCCGCGTAGTGCTGGTCGGCGAAGTCGCCGTCCAGGGTCCGCGTCTCCATGGCGTCGATCCGCAGGCCCTTGCGCTCGAAACGGGAGATGATCTCGCCGACCAGGCCGCGGCGGACCGCGTCGGGCTTGATCAGTACGAGCGTGCGCTCGTCCGGGCTGCTGCTGGACACGCTGGGTTCCTCCTGTGCGCGGAAGCGGGTCGGGCTGGGTACGGTCAGCGTAGCGACCCGGTCCCGGCGCCAGGTCGGCGGCCGCTCTTTCCCTCGGTCGCCGGTCCGGCCTAGCCTGGCCCTGGAACCCCTGGGAGGTCCACTGTGGCGAATGGCGGGAACCGAACCATCGCGCCGGTGCGCAAGCTCATCGGCGCGGTGCTGGGCACTGTGGCGACCTTCATCGTGCTGTTCGGGCTGGGGATGACGAGCTGGGCAATCGTGGCGCTCGGCGTTGCGCTGCTCGTGCTGGCAATCGCCCTGGCCACCATCCGCGGCGGCGGGCGCACCTGGGTGGTGGGGCTGGGCCACGTGCACAGCGCCTCCGAGCCGCCCACGCAGTACGCCTTCGGCCGCTGCGAGCTGCAACTGGTGATCGACGCGCCGGGGCTACCACCCCGGTCCAAGAAGATCATCGAGCCTCGGGTCCCGGTCGCCAAGTGGCCGTCGCTGGGCCAGGCCCTGCCCGTCCGGGTCGCCCTCGACGACCAGCGGCACGTCCGCGTGCTCTGGGACGAGGTGCCCACCCACGCCGAGAACGCCACCGCGGTCGCCGACCTCCCGCCGGAGTACGCCGGCCCGGACCCGGCCGAGGAGGTGCTGATCGCGCAGGAGGCCCCGCCGTGGGCCGACCGGGCCCCGGAGGACGATTTCCGGGAGGACTTCCCGCCCGCGCCGGACCCCCTCCTCGACGACGTCGGTGGGCAGCCCGAGGAGCGCGAGCCGGTCGTGGTGCACCAGCGTCCCGGCGGCCCCAGGGTGCTGGAGGGCGAACTGGTCGAACCGATGACGGCCAGCCAGCTGCCCCGCCGCGCCCCGGCCCCGCGCGCGCCCGCCGAGGAGCGGTTCGACACGGCGCCGGCCGAGGCGGTCGACGTCCCGCTGGACGAGCCGACCGCCGGGGCGGCCCCGAGCCCGGAGGAGCTGGACGAGGCCATCTTCGGCGTGGCCGGCGACGAGCCCGCCGAGATGGCCGGCAGCCCGATCAGCGGCGTCGGGATCACCCTGCTCGTCACCGACCTGGCCCGGTCCCTCGACTTCTACCGCGACCTCGGCTTCGAGGAGTTGGACCGGGGTGCCGGCAACGCCGTCCTCGCCTCCGGGCCGACCCGGCTGGTGTTGCGTGAGGTCACCGAGGCCGCCCCGATCAGCCGCCGGCTGGTCCACGTCAACCTCGAGGTCGACGACATCCAGGCCGCTTACCAGCGGTTACGCGACTCCGGCGTCCGGTTCACCTACCCCCCGCGCGTGGTGAACCGGGGCACCAAGCTGGAGGTGTGGGCGGCCGCCTTCAAAGACCCGGACGGGCACGGCGTGGCACTCACCCAGTGGCGCAGCCTCGCCGACGCCTGAGCCCCGCCGCCGGGCGACGGCGGCCGGTCACTCGAGGATGACCCGCCGCACGTGCAGCGCGTACGCCCACACCAGGGCGAACATGACGCCCAGCACGAACAGCGACCAGTGCAGCAGCCCGGAGAGCAGCAACAGGCCCTGTAGGACGGTGCCCGCGTGCCAGGCCCAGGGCCGCTTCATCTGGCCGGCCAGCAGTACGCAGGCGACCGCCAGCGCCACGATCGCGGCGATGGCGGCGCCGCCGAGGTGCCCGCCGACCACCCGGATCGGCTGGATCGCCAGCAGTAGCACCAGCGCCTCCAGCGCGAGGGTGCCGGCGCCCAGCCCGCGGGCGGCCCGCTGGGGGTCGCGCAACCCGGACCGCCGCTGCCGCGGCGCCTCGCCGTCGGTCCGGACCTCCTGGTCCGGACCCTCCGGGCCGGTCATCGCTTGAGCAGCCGGCGGGCGTCGGCCACGGTCACCACCGACCCGGTGATCAGCACCCCGACCCCGGCCAACTCGCCCGGGACGTCGGACTCGGCCTCGGCGACGGCGGACTCGATGGCGTCCGGCATCTCCTCGGCGACCTGCACCCGCTCCGGGCCGAAGACCTCCCGGGCCAACGCGGCCAGCTCGTCGACGGGCATCGCCCGGGGCGAGCTGTTGCGGGTGACGACGATCGAGTCGAGCACCGGCTCGAGCAGCTCCAGCAGGCTGGCCGCGTCCTTGTCGCCGAGCACGGCGAGCACGCCGACCAGTTTGCTGAACGCGAACTCCTCCTGGAGCGCGGTGACCGTGGCGGCCATTCCGTGCGGGTTGTGCGCGCCGTCGAGCAGGATGGTCGGGGCGGTCCGCACCTTCTCCAGCCGCCCCGGCGAGCTGGCGGCGGCGAAGCCCTCCCGGACCGCCTCGATGTCGAGCTGCCGCCGCGCCCCGGCCCCGAGGAACGCCTCCACGGCGGCGAGCGCCACCGCCGCGTTCTGCGCCTGGTGGGCACCGTGCAGCGGGATGAAGATCTCCTCGTACACCCCGCCCAGACCCTGGATGGTGAGCACCTGGCCGCCGACGGCGACCGCCCGGCGCAGCACGCCGAACTCGGAGCCCTCCCGGGCGATGGTGGCACCGACCTCGGCGCAGCGCTCCAGGATCGGCCGGGCGGCCTCCTCCTCCTGCGCCGCCGCGATCACCGTGGCGCCCTTGTGGATGATGCCCGCCTTGTGCAGCGCGATGTCCTCGATGGTGTCGCCGAGCCACTCGGTGTGGTCCAGCCCGATCGGGGTCAGTACCGCCACCCCGGCCTGGATCACGTTGGTCGCGTCCTCCGCGCCGCCGAGCCCCACCTCGACCACCGCGACGTCGACCGGCGCGTCGGCGAACGTGGCGAACGCCAGCGCGGTGGTCATGTCGAAGTAGGTCAGCGGCTCGGCGGAGCGCTGGTCGACCAGCTCGGCCAGCGGTGCCACCTCCCGATAGGTGGCGACGAAGCGCTCCTCGCCGACCGGCTCGCCGTCGAGGCTGATCCGCTCCCGGACGGTCTCCAGGTGCGGGCTGGTGTAGCGGCCGGTGTGCAACCCGAACGCCCGCAGCAGCGAGTCGATCATCCGGGCTGTGGAGGTCTTGCCGTTCGTCCCGGTCAGGTGGATCGACGGGTACGCCCGCTGCGGGCTGCCGAGCAGGTCGAGCAGGGTCTCGATCTTTTCCAGGTCGAAGTGCATGCGGGTGAAGCCGCGCGCGTTGAGCGCGGCCTCCACCTCGGCGAATTCGGTGCGGTCGGTCACGAGGGCAGCGCCTCCAGAGCAGCGTCGATTCGGACCAGGTCCGCCTCGGCGACCACGAGGCGCTCCCGGATCTTGGCGACCACGTGCTCGGGCGCCTTGCCGACGAACGCCGGGTTGTCCAGCTTCGCCCGCGCCTGCGCGACCTCCTTCTCGGCGGCCGCCCGGTCCTTGGTGAGCCGGGCCCGCTCGGCGGCGACGTCGATCGAGCCCCGGGTGTCCAGCGCGACGCTCACCTCGCCCGGCATGGCGAGGGTGGCGCTGGCCTGGAAGTCGTCCCCGGCCGCGTCGAGCCGGACCAGCGACCGGATCAGCGGCTCGTGCGCGGCGATGCCCGCGCCGGCGAGGCCGTCCAGCCGGGCCGCCACCCGCTGGGTCGGACGCAGCCCCTGGTCCGAGCGGAACCGGCGGATCTCGGTCACCACCCGCTGCAGGGTGCCGACCTCGCTCTCCGCGGCGTCGTCGACGACAGTACGGTCGGCCATTGGCCAGGCCGCCTTCATCACCGTCTGCCCGCCGGTGAGCGCGCTCCACAGCTCCTCGGTGACGAACGGGATGACCGGGTGCAGCAGCCGCAGCAGTTGGTCCAGCACGTGCCCGAGCACCCGCCGGGTGGCCTCGGCGGCCGGGCCGCCCTCGGCGAGCACCGGCTTGCTCAGCTCCACGTACCAGTCGCAGACGTCGTCCCAGGCGAAGTGGTACAGCAGGTCGCACACCTTGGCGAACTCGTACGCCTCGAACTGCTCGTCCACCTCGGCGGTGACGTGCGCCAGCCGGGACAGGATCCAGCGGTCGACGGTCGACAGCGTGCCCGCCCCGGGCAGCGGCCCGTCGGTGTGCGCGCCGTTCAGCAACGCGAACCGGGTGGCGTTCCAGAGCTTGTTGCAGAAGTTGCGGGAGCCCTGGCACCACTCCTCGCTGACCGGCACGTCCTGGCCGGGGTTGGCGCCGCGGGCCAGGGTGAACCGGGTGGCGTCGGCGCCGAACCGGTCGATCCAGTCCAGCGGGTCCACCACGTTCCCGAACGACTTCGACATCTTCTTGCCGTGCTCGTCGCGGACCATGCCGTGCAGGGCGACCACGTCGAACGGCTGGACGCCGTCCATCGCGTACAGGCCGAACATCATCATCCGGGCGACCCAGAAGAAGAGGATGTCGTAGCCGGTGACCAGCACGCTGGTCGGGTAGAACTTCGCCAGGTCCGGGGTCTGCTCGGGCCAGCCCAGGGTGGAGAACGGCCACAGGCCGCTGGAGAACCAGGTGTCGAGGACGTCCTCGTCCTGCCGCCAGCCCTCGCCGGTCGGCGGCTGCTCGTCGGGACCGACGCAGACGATCTCGCCGTCCGGGCCGTACCACACCGGGATGCGGTGGCCCCACCAGAGCTGCCGCGAGATGCACCAGTCGTGCATGTTGTCGACCCAGGCGAAGTAGCGCTTGGCCAGCTCGGCCGGCTCGATCTTCACCCGGCCGTCGCGGACCGCGTCGCCGGCGGCCTTGGCCAGCGGGGCGGTGTTGACGAACCACTGCAGCGACAGCCGCGGCTCGACCGTGGTCTTGCACCGCGAGCAGTGCCCGACCGCGTGCACGTAGGGCCGCTTCTCGGCAACGATCAGGCCCTGCTCGCGCAGCGCCGCGACGATCGCCGGCCGGGCCTCGTACCGGTCCAGGCCCTCGAACGGTCCCGGCGCGGTGATGATGCCCCGCTCGTCCATGATCGTCAGGGCCGGCAGGTCGTGCCGCTGGCCGATCTCGAAGTCGTTCGGGTCGTGCGCCGGGGTCACCTTGACCATGCCGGTGCCGAAGCTGGGGTCGACGTGCGGGTCGGCCACGATCGGGATCCGCCGGTCGGTGAGCGGCAGGGCCACCTCGGTGCCGATGAGGTGCTGGTACCGCTCGTCGTCCGGGTGCACCGCGACGGCGGTGTCGCCGAGCATGGTCTCGGCCCGGGTGGTGGCCACCACGACCTCGTCGCTGTAGCGGATCGAGATCAGCTCACCCTCGTCGTCGGTGTGCTCCACCTCGATGTCCGACAGCGCGGTGAGGCAGCGCGGGCACCAGTTGATGATCCGGTTCGCCCGGTAGATCAGGCCGTCGTCGAAGAGCTTCTTGAACATGGTCTGGACGGCGCGGGACAGACCCTCGTCCATGGTGAAGCGCTCGCGGTCCCAGTCGACCGCGTCGCCGAGGCGCCGCATCTGGCCCAGAATCGCGCCGCCGGACTCGGCCTTCCACTGCCAGACCCGCTCGACGAACTTCTCCCGGCCCAGGTCGTGCCGGGACAGGCCCTCGCCGGCGAGCTGCCGCTCCACCAGGTTCTGGGTGGCGATGCCGGCGTGGTCCATGCCGGGCAGCCAGAGCGCCTCGTAGCCCTGCATCCGCTTGCGCCGGCTCAGCGCGTCCATCAGGGTGTGCTCGAATGCGTGGCCCATGTGCAGCGAGCCGGTCACGTTCGGTGGCGGGATGACGATGGTGAAGGGGGGCTTGTCGCTGTCCGCCGAAGCCCGGAAGTGGCCGGCGGCTACCCACTGCTCGTACCGTCGCTGCTCTACCTCGCCGGGCTGGTACTGGCCGGCAAGGGTCGGGGCGTCGGGGCGTCGGGCGTCCAGTCTCTCGGTCACCCTGAAAGTCTACGGAGCGCTTTCGAAGACCCGACGTGCGCCACCTCCTGTTCGCGTACGGTGGCGGACATGTCCGACGCACATCTCACCGAGCGCCCGGTCGACGACGGCTCCGAGCCCGTCGATCTGACCGACGAGCCGATCCGCCTGAGCCGCCGCGACCCGGCGCTGGAGCCTGAGCCGGCCCGCCCGGCCTCACGCCGGCGCCGGATCGCCCTCGGCGCCGCGCTGGTCGTCGGCCTCGCCGGTCTCGGTGCGCTCGGCGTCGGCGGCTGGCGGGTCCTGGCGCAGAAGGACACCTCGCTGAACCCGCCGGTGAAGGTCGCCGGGCTGACCCGGGACGACAGCGAGCGGGCCCGGACGACCGCGGACTACCTCCGCGACGGCCTCGCCGCCGACATCGACCTGGACCGGACCTTCGGCACGGTCTACGGAGACCCGGCGGACGCGAAGCGGTCGGTGCTCATCTTCGGCGGCACGACCCTGCTCTGGCAGCCGGAGCGCGACCTGGACAGCCTCTTCGGGCTGATGGCGGACGACACCGGCAAGGTCACCGCTCTCCGCGAGGTGAACGCCGGACGGCTGGGCGGCGTGATGAAGTGCGGCACGACCGGCGGTGACGGCGGCGACTTCGCGGTGTGCGGCTGGGCCGACCACGGCAGCGTGGTGATGGCGATGTTCCCGGGCCGGTCCGTCGACGATTCCGCCACGCTGTTCCGCCAGCTGCGCGAGGCCGTCCAGCGCCGCTGAGTTCTCTGCTTTGCCTCCTGCGGGGTCGCCGCCGCCTGGCTGGCGGCGTTTCCCGCGGGACCGCATTTGACGGG
>NZ_JBJZOG010000121.1:0-16464 GCF_047200535.1 Micromonospora mangrovicola
CGGACGGACGCACGCACAGACGTCCGGCCCCCTTCCGCCCGAGAGCGGAAGGGGGCCGGAGGGCGTGCGCGGGGTCAGCTCTGCACGAAGACCGCCACGCTGCGGGCCGGCACGGTGAACGTGCCGCTCGCCCGGTCGAAGGACGCCGTCTGCAGCACCGGGTCGGCGGAGTTCTTCAGCACCGGGTGCAGCGCGACGTTCGCCCCGCGCAGGCCGGTCACCGCCTGCTTCGCCGCCTCCGGGGTGGCGTTGAAGACCACGGTCACCGACTTCCACTGCCCGTCCAGGCCCCGGGCGTCCAGGGTCATGGTGAGCACGCCCGGGGTTTCCTTCACCCCGGAGAGCGGGAACGCCACCCGCTGCTGCACCTGGTCGGCGGCGGTCAGCCCGAACACCGGCGAGGAGTTCCGGATCCGCAGCAGCTCCGCGTACCGGGCGTCGGCCAGGTCGACCGCCGCGCAGTCCGGCACCAGCTTCGGGTCCGCCAGCAGCGGCCTGGCGTAGGACCACTTGCTCTCGTTGTCCGCTGCCGGCGGGAGGCCGGCGCCGAAGCCGTTGCCCTGGGCGCAGTCCCACCGGATCTGATTGAACCAGTCGCCGGAGTTGTACGAATTGCGGTCCAGCGACTTGGAGCGCAGCCGCTCCGAGCCGGCCGTGACGAAGCCCGGCCCCTGCCCGAGAGCTGTGGTGGCCAACGCGAGCACCTGCATCCGGGCCCGGTCCTGCGCCGAGGTGCCCTGCGGCAGCTTGTACGCCAGCGCGTCGTAGAGGATCTCGTTGTCGTGGGCGTCGACGTAGGTGACCGCCTCGCCCGGCGCGGCCGTGTAGCCGGCCGGCGAGCCGTTGTAGTCGACCTGGGCCCCGGTGACCGCCCGGCCGGACGAGTCGGTGAACCGGTAGTCGCGCAGGTTACCGGTCAGGCCCACCTTGATCAGGTCCTGCTGGTGCAGCAGCCGGGCCTTCTGCTCCGCCGCCGAGCCGTTGACGTCGTCACCGTTGGGGTCGGTGTACAGGCCGGAGGCGAAGCCCTGGAGCCGCGGGTTGCCGTCGAACGGGCCGCCGCCGCGCACCGCGTCGCGGAGCCGGTCGTTGAAGGTGCCGATCCCGGTGCCAGCCATGTTGGCCTGGGTGGCCTGCACGAACCGGGCGTCGTTGGCGACCTCGCCGAAGTTCCAGCCCTCGCCGTAGAGCAGGATCTTCTTCCCGTCCACGCCGTCGCGGGCGACGGTGAGCCGGTCCAGCGCGGCGCGCACGGCGAGGATGTTCGCCTTCGGGTGGTGGCCCATCAGGTCGAACCGGAAGCCGTCCACCTTGTACTCCCTGGCCCAGGTGACCAGGGAGTCCACCACGAGCTTGCCCATCATGGCGTGCTCCGGGGCGGTGTTGGCGCAGCAGGTCGAGTTGGCGACGCTGCCGTCCTCCAACAGCCGCTGGTAGTAGCCGGGCACGATCTGGTCGAGCACCGACTTCGGGTCGACCCCGGCGGCCGAGGTGTGGTTGTAGACGACGTCCATCACCACGCGCAGGCCGGCCTGGTTGATCCCCGCGACCATCTGCCGAAACTCGGTGGTCCGCTTCGCCCCGGCCGGGTCGACGGCGTAGCCGCCCTCCGGCACGGTGTAGTGCAGCGGGTCGTAGCCCCAGTTGTAGCCGTCCTTCTCGGCCACCGCCGTCACGCACTTCTGCTGCTGGTCGGAGTCCGGCGGCAGGGCGGCCAGGTCGCAGGCGGGCTGGGCCTGGTCGGCGCGCTTCTCGGGAATGGTGGCGAAGTCGAACGCCGGCAGCAGGTGCAGGTAGTTGGCCCCGGCGTCACCGAGCGCCTTCAGGTGCTTCATCCCGGCCGTGTTCGGGTCGGTGAAGGCGAGGTAGGTGCCGCGCCGTTCGGCCGGCACGGTGCTGTCGGCGACGGAGAAGTCGCGAACCGACAGCTCCTGGATTTGCGCCTTCGCCGACGGCACCGCGGCCGGCTTGCGCAGTTTCGCCCAGCCGGCCGGCGCGAGGGCCGGATCGTTCAGGTCGACGATCTGGCTGTGCGTCGAGTCCGGCGCGAGCGCCACCGAGTACGGGTCGGTCACCGAAGCGGTGACCATCCTCTGCGCCGCCGGCTGCCAGGCCTCGACCCGGTAGCGGTAGTACTTGCCGGTCCAGGTCTTCGTCCCGCGTACCGACCAGACGCCGGTGCGGTCGTCGCGGCGCATCGACACCGTCTGCGGCTGCGCCCCCGGCGAGTCGAAGAGCTGCAACGACACCGTGCGGGCGGTCGGCGCCCAGACCGCCAGGGTGGGCACCCTGCCGGCGAACGTCGGGCCCAACTTCGCCGCCGTGGCCGCCCGGTAGACGTCGTCGAGCACCCCCGGGATCTGCACCCCGGTCGCGCCGAGCAGGTGCCCCTCGGCGTCCCGCTCGGTCACCACGAGCTGGCCGCGCAGCGCCGCCGGCACCTTGGCCAGGTCGGCCCGGTCCAGGTTGAAGGCGTGGTAGGCCCAGAGCTGCGGGTACGCCTGCCGCTGGGCCTCGGTGAGCCCGTTGCGCTGCGCCCGCAGCGGCAGCGTGGTGTACGTCCCGGCGAGCTCCCCGTCGGCGATGCTCAGCCCGCCGGTCGGGGCGGCGACCAGGTCGTACCGCTTGCCGTCGGTGGGCCCGGTCTGCCAGGCGACGGTGGACCGGTCGATCCACTGTGCCCGCTGCTTGGTGATGTCGAGGTCCTTGGCGACGCCGGAGGAGGTCGACGGCAGCAGCCGGCCCTTGACCCCGGCCAGCAGCCAGATCTCGTGCCCGGCGGTGGCGAAGTCGAGCCGCTGGTCCTCCGGCTGGTCCTTGGTGTCGCCGTTGTGCACGATGTAGCTCAGCCCGGTGGCGCCGGCGGCCAGGGGCACCCGGAACAGCGCACCGAAGGAGTCGATCTTCTCCGGCTTGAGCGGGCTGCCCCAGTCGGTCGGGTTGGCCGCGCCGTCCCAGAGGTGCAGGCCCCAGCCGTCGTAGTTGCCGTCCGCCTTGCGCCAGTGGATGACCGCGGTGCTCTGGTCGACCGGCGGGTCGGGCTCGCCGGTGGCGGCCTGCCGGGTCGGGTAGAGCGTCGGGTCACCCTGCTTGACCCAGACCTCACCGGTCTGCGTCACGTCGATGGTGCGGTCGTTCTGGACGTCCTTGGTCCCGTTCTGGTCGACGACGAGGAAGCCGACGGACCTGGCGCCCGGCTTCAGCTTGACCCAGGCGAACCGGCCGAAGGAGTCCTCACCGGCGAACGGCTGCCCTTTGGGCCAGTCGGTCTGGTACGCCGGGTCGATGTCGCCCCAGGTGTAGAGGCCCCAGTCGGCGTACCCGCCGGCCGGGCGCTGGTAGTGCACCACCGCCCAGTCCCGCGACGCGCTCTGTGCCGGGGTGCCGACCAAGCCGGTGGACCGGGCGGCGGCGATGCGGCCCTTGCCGTCGCGGACGACGGCCTTGTACTCGACCTTCGTTCCGCCGGGCAGGCCGGTGAGGTCGTGGTAGACGGTGTACGGGGCCTTGTGCGCGCTGCCCAGCAGGGTCCACCTGCCACCGGGCACCCGGGCGGCGAAGGTGACGGTGGCGAGGGGGTCGCCGGTGACCTCCGCGGTGACGGCCGTCTTGGTGGCGACCGGGGCGTCGCCCGGCTCGGTGATGGTGATCTTCGGGGCGGAGCCGGCCTGCGGGATCGCCCGGTCGGCCTTGAGCACCACGGCCGCCATGGCCGGCACGGTAACGGTCAGCTTGCCGTCGGCGCCGGCCGTCGCGGCGGCGGCGCCGCCGTAGACGCCGGTGAAGGTGGCGCCGGGCGACCAGGTGTCCACGGGGACAGTCTGCGGGCTGTCGGCGTTGTTCACCGCGACCACGTACTCGGTGCGCTCGGCGGGCAGGATCCGGGAGAAGGCGAAGACGCCCGGGCCGTCGGCGGCGTACCGGGTGACCTGGATGCCGTCCCGAAGCGCCGGGTGGGCCTGCCGGAGCCGGGCCAGCTCGGCGATGGTCCGGTACAGCGGGTGGGTGGTGTCGTACTGGTCGCTGGCGTGGGTACGGGTGGTGCCGATCAGGTCGTCGTCGAGGTAGTCCGCCGTCCTGGAGGCGAACATGTCCTGCCGGGCGTCCTTGTCGCCGCCGGGGCCGGTGAAGCCCTGCTCGTCGCCGGAGTAGACGACGGGCTGGCCGCGGGTGAGGAACATCAGCTGGTGGGCGAGCTCGTCCCGGCGCAGCCGGCTGGCGTCGTCCCCGCCGGTCGCCGCGATGAACGAGCCGATCCGGCCCATGTCGTGGTTGCCGAGGAAGGTGGTCAGCCGGTTGGCGTCGGTGTCCCGGGCCGAGTACAGGTCGTCCTTGGCGTACACGTCGGCGAGCGCCTTGGCCGAGCCGTCGGCGGCGGCGAATCCGCGCGCGGCCTCCTGGAAGGAGAAGTCGAGGGTGGCCGGCAGCCCGCCCTGCCGCACGTACGTCGACTCGATCTCCTGGTCCGCGCTGTAGACCTCGCCGAACATGAAGAAGTCCGGCTTGCCGGCTTCTGCCGCGGCCTTCTTGATGCCCCGCGCGAACTGCGGCCAGAACTCGAGGTTGGCGTGCTTGACGGTGTCCAGCCGGAAGCCGTCGACCCCGGCCTTGCCGATCCACTGTCCGTAGATGTCGGTCATGCCCCGGACCACCTCGGGCCGCTCGGTCCAGAGGTCGTCGAGGCCGAAGAAGTCGCCGTACTCGCTGTTCTCGCCGGCGAAGGTGGAGTCGCCCCGGTTGTGGTACATGGTCGGGTCGTTCAGCCACCCGGGCACCTTCACCTTCGCGTCGGCCGCGCTGGCAAAGGTCGGGGTGTACGGGAACGACTTGGTGTTGACCTGCGGGAAGTCGCGGGTGCCGTCGGCGTAGTTGCGGTCCTCGAAGGCCCGCCCCTGCGCGTCCTGGTACGGCGCGGTCTTCTTGTCGACGTAGCCGTACCTGTCCTCGGCGTACTTGATGACGTCCGCGGTGTGGTTGACGATGATGTCGAGGTAGACCTTGATGCCGCGCCGGTGGGCCAGGCCGACCAGCTTCTTCAGCTCGGCGTTCGTGCCGAAGTGCGGGTCGACCTGGGTGAAGTCGGTGATCCAGTACCCGTGGTAGCCGGCGGAGACGTCCGCGCCGGTGCCCTGGACGGGCCGGTTCTTGAAGATCGGCGCCAGCCAGATGGCGCTGGTGCCGAGGCCCTGGATGTAGTCCAGCTTGTCGATGACGCCCTTCAGGTCACCGCCGTGGTAGAAGCCCTTGTCCGTCGGGTCGAGGCCGGTGGTGAGCCGGTCGCCGGTCAGCCCGCCGGTGTCGTTGCGCTGGTCGCCGTTGGCGAAGCGGTCCGGCAGCACGAAGTAGAACTGCTCGGCCCGGGCGCTGTTGCCGCCGGCCCTGAGCAGCGTCTCGGCGGACGGCTCCTGATCCCACTGCGGTGCGCCGGCGGCCGCCAGGACGTCGGGGATGGCGGACCGGTCGCGGGCGTCGGCACCCAGCTGGTGGATGGCCACCGGCACGCCGACCAGGGTGAGCACGAGCGAGGAGACCAAGGCGAGCAGCGCCTTGTGAGATATCGGCGGGGGTTTCATCGACGGCCTTTCTCTGGTCGCTGATTCGCCCGCACGCTAGCCCTTGCCGAAACATTCTGCAATACCTTGCAAACCAGGTCGCAACAAAGCAGCAGTCTTGCGAAACATGACATCACCGATCGACCCGCCCGACCGCCGCGCAGGGTGACGAGCAGTCGGGTTCAGCGGCTGGAGCAGGCCGACCCGTCGACCGCGCAGCTGGTGGGACGGGTGGTGCCGGTGTCCTCGAAGTGGAACCGCAGCGGCACCGACGCTCCCGGCGCCAGGTCCACCCCGCTGCGGTAGGTGAACACGCCCCCGGCGAAGTCGCCGGTGCCCTGCTCGGCGCCGTCCAACCAGGACGTGACCAGACGCCCCCGCGGAAAGGTGAGCCGCACCGTCCAGCCCCGGGCCGAGTCGGCCGTGTTCACCAGCCGCACCTCCCCGATGAAGCCGCCGTTGAAGCTGTTCACCACCGCGTACCGCCCGGTCACCGGGGACGCCGGGGACGGCGACGGCGGGGACGGGAGCGGTCGCCCGCTGCCCCCCGCGGTACCCGACGGGTTGGGCGTTCGCCGGCCGGGCAGCGCGGTGGACCGGGGCGACAGCCGCGGCAGCGCCGGCCCGGCCGAGGTCGGCGCCGCGCCCGGCGGCGTCGTCGCGGCCGGCAGCCCCGGCAACGACAGCGTCGGGTCCGGCGGCGGGACGTCGGCGTACGTCCTGCGGCCCCGGGCCGCGCCCAGCGCGATGACCAGCAGCACCACCATGACGATCACGCCGATCGAGACCAGGATCCAGGGCGAGGAGGCGATGGCGGAGCCGGGTGACGGGCGGACGCGTCGCGTGCCGGGCATGGCTCTCCCTGTCGGTCGTCCGGTGAGCCTAGCGATCGGGAGCGATGCCGGAAAGCGTCCGGCCCGTCACCGGGCACGCCTGGCCGCGCGCGTTTCAGTCCGCGCGTTTCAGCCGATGACGCAGTTCGCCCCGTTCACCGTGCACTGGCCCGGCTGGTCGCCGGTGCCGGTACGGGTGAACCGCATGGACACCACGGCGCTCTCCCCCGACGGCAGCGGCCCGGTGCCACGCAGTACGAACGCCCCGCTGCCCTGGGTGCTGACCGACAGCCCGGAGGAGGAAGACGCCTTGATGCTCTTCACGTTGCCCGCGAAGAGCAGTTCCACCTCCCAGCTCTGGCTGCGCCCGGAGCCGTTGGTGACGGTCAGCCGGGCCTCGAACCAGTCGCGGTTGCTCGCCGTCGCCTGGTACCTCGCGGTGACGGTGCCGGTCAGCGGCGCGGCCGGGGCGGCGAGCGTGGACGCGCTCGACGCCGCCGAGCTGGCCTTCGCCGACGGGGTCGGGGTGGGCGAGGTGGCGGTCGGTGACGGCGTGTCGTCGATCGGCAGCAGCGGGGCACCGCTCGGCGGCGCGGAGGTGGGGGTCTGCGCCCCGATCGTCGGCAGGTAGATCGGGGGGTCGAGGGCCGCCGGCACGGGGCGCTCCGCCTGACGCAGGGACAGCAGCGCGAAGATCAGCAGGCTGACCAACAGGCCGACGCCGAGCATCACCACGATCCACGGCACCGAGGTCAGCATCCGCGGTGCCGACGGCCCCTCGTCCGGTCGCCCCTGCCCGACGCTCATCAAGTCCCCCCTCGCCGAAGCCGACGCGCCAGCGTAGCCATGGTTCCCGGCGATTCGCAGGGCGGCTGCCCCGATCCGCCCGTCCGGTCAGTGGGACGCGGAGAACGGCTGACCGGGGCGCGGCGGTTCAGCCCTCGCCGCCCCCGGTCCGACGCCGGCCGCCGCCACGGGGCGCAGTTGCAGAATCGCGGGGTGTCGTCGGCTAGTCTGTCCGGGCTAATCGATTGGAGATCCTAAATGGCTCACAACTGGGCAATATTGCCCAAGATCCTTGAAGCCGTCCAGGATGGAGATCCCGTCGCCGAGCCCCACCCACCACGCCACGACCGCTGACCGGGACCGCGAGTCACCGATCCGTCCGTCCCAAGTCCCCTCCAGCCCTCCACCCCGACTCGGAGCACCCTCCATGCAGATTGCCAGTGCGCCAACCGGGCTCATCCGAAGATCCCTCGGGACCGGTGCCCTGTTGGTGTTCAGCGCGACCGCCTCCTCCCCGATGGCCGTGCTCGCCGGTGCGATCGTCGCCACGTACGCCTCGACCGGCGTCACCGGCACACCGCTCGGCTTCGTCGTGATCGCGGCCGCGTTGCTCTTCTTCTCCGTTGGTTACCTGGCGATGGCCCGCTACGTGTCCGGCGCGGGCGTCTTCTACGCCTCCCTCGCGGCCGGCTTCGGGCGCTTCTGGGGAGTGGTCGCCGCCCCCGTGGTGCTGCTCGGCTACAACGCCATCCAGATCTGCCTCTACGGCCTGCTCGGTGCGGTGGTCAGCGGCAGCATCGGCGGTACCTGGTGGGTCTGGTCCCTGATCGCCTGGGCCGCTGTCGCGTCGCTCGGCGTGCTGAAGTCCCGGATCAGCGTCGGCCTGCTGGGCGCGGTGCTGGTCGTCGAGGTCGCGGTGATCCTGCTGTTCATCGTCACCTCGTTCACCCACCCGGCCGACGGCACGGTGAGCTTCGCGCCGTTGAACCCGGACAACCTGCTGGTGCCCGGCATCGGTGGCGTGGTGGCCTTCTGCGCGGCGTCCTTCGTCGGCTACGAGTCCGCCGCGGTCTACTCCGAGGAGTCGCGCTCCCCGCAGGCGGTGTCGAAGGCCGCCTACTCGGCGCTGATCCTGCTCGGCGTGCTCTATGCGCTCGCCGCCTGGGCGCTGGCCGTGGCCGTCGGCCCGAACCGGGTGGTCGACCAGTCCCGAGACCCGTCGGCCGGCCTGCCGTTCTCGATCCTCGAGGTGCACGCCAGTCCCGTGCTCGGTGGCGTCGCGACCACCCTCGTGGTGACCAGCGTCTTTGCCGCCATGATCAGCTTCCACAATTCGATCGCCCGGTACACCTTCAGCCTGGGACGGGAGCGGGTGCTGCCGGCGGTGTTCGAGAAGATCGGTCGGGGCGGCGCGCCGGTCGCCGGCTCGGTGCTCCAGTCGGCGATCGCCCTGCCGGTGATCCTGGTCTTCGCGCTGACCGGGGCGGACCCCGTAGCCATCATGTTCAGCTGGCTCTCCGGCGTCGCGGCCATCGCGGTGCTGCTGATGATGGCCGCCACGTCGCTGGCCGCGGTCGCCTTCTTCCGCAAGGGCGGGGGCACCACCGAGAACGCGTGGCAGCGGACGGTGGCCCCGCTGATCGGCGCGGTGCTGGTCGGCGCGGCCCTGCTGACCACTCTGGTCAACCTCTCCGCCGTGCTCGGGACGCCGGAGGACTCGACGACGAAGTGGCTGGTCCCCGGTGCCGTGGCCGCCGCGGCGGTGGTCGGCCTGGTCTGGGCGGCGGTGCTGAAGGCCAGCCGCCCCGAGGTGCTGGAGAACGTCGGCCAGGGACAGCCCCGGCCGCTCGCGGTGATCGAGCAGGACCTGGTTGGGCGCTCCCTGTAGGGTCCGCGCGACACGACGGCCCGCCCCCACAGCCGGGGGCGGGCCGTCGTCCGTCTCAGCGTCGGCGCCGGCCGCCGCTCCCGCCCGCCGCGGTGCCCGCGGCCTTGCGCTCCTGGCCCGCCAGCACCAACTGGTTGAGGTGCTGCAACCAGTGCCAGGCCGGATCCGCCTGCTGCTCCTGGCTGAACGACCGCCAGCTGCGGTACTCCACCCCGCCACCAGTGGTGTACGGGAAGGTGGAATACACCTCGACCTGCTCGTGGGCGCGCGCCGGCCGCTCGACGACCAGCAGATTGTTGTCCGAGAGAACCACCAGGGCACGGCCGGGAATGCCCATCCCGCCGATCACCCCCGCCGGCTCGTTGCCGAACTCCTCGCCGGAGCCGAGCAGGGTGGACACCGCGATCCCCACGTACGTGGCGTCGGCGGGAATCGGTTCGGCGGACTGGGTCATCTGGGCCACCGGGTCGAAGACCCGGCCGTCGGCGAGGTAGCCCTTGGCGATCTCGGTCAGCTCGTGCAGCAGGACGGGCAGGTCCTGCACGTCGGCGCCGTCGCGGAACAGCCGGGACGCCGCCTTGATCTCGTAGTACGGGCGACGCGGGTCGGAGAACCGGGGGTCCAGGCTGGCGTACATGAAGACCAGCGCGTGCGGCCCCACCGGCTTGGTCCGGCGCAGGTCCCAGAAGTGCGAGGCGTGCAGCGCGTTGGCATACTGCACCCGGTGCACCACCGCCTGCCGGATCTGGTTCTGGACGGCCTGGCCGGAGTACCCGTCGGCGACCGGCTCGCCGCCGGCGGGGGCGGAGTGCCCGCCGACCTCGGGTGCACCGCTCGCCGTGGGCGCCGGTCGGGCCGACGCCTCCGCGTATCCGGAGCCCTCCGGCCCGCCGTAGCGCGGCGCCTCCTGCGGGCCGCGACCGGCGTGCTCGGCAACGGGACGGGCCGGCGCCTCCGACGCGTGGTACGCCGGGGCAACCGACGCCGGGAAGGGCGGGGCCTCCGGGGCACCGTAGCGCGGCACCTCCCGGGCAGGGTACGCGCCGGTGTCGGCCCCGGCATAGCCGGTCGCGGCCCGGGCGGGATACCCGCCGGTGTCGGCCCCGGCATAGCCGGTCGCGGCCCGGGCGGGGAACCCGCCGGTCTCCGCTCCCGCATAGCCGGTCGTGGCCCGGGTGCCGAACCCCGGGGCCGTCGGTGCACTCAGCGGGGACGTCGCCGCCGGGGCGCCGTAGCGAGCAGCCTCCGGCCCGGCCGCGCCCGTCGGAGTGCCGTAGCCGGAGACCTCCGCGCCGGAGACCTCCGCGCCGTAGCCGGACGCGGCGTAGCCGGGCTCCGGGTTGTCGACCCTCGGGAGTGGATGACCGCCGATCCCGGCCCAGCGTGCCGGTGGCCGGACCGGCGGCGCCGTCGGCGGGTAGCTGGGCCCGTTGGCCGCGCCGTTGTCACGGGTGTCCTCGTAGGACGGGCGCGACATCGGCGGTCGTTGATCCTGCGACACGTGGTAGCTCCTGGCTAGCTGGGATTCGCCCGGCCGATGATTTCACTGGGTGCACGGGTTATCAACTGTCCGCACATATTGCCCAGGTCAGAGCGATCTGACTCACAACTCAGCCACCCTGGCCGATGCTCGACTGTGGCCGGAGCTGCCCGCGCCCGTCCAGCTCGGAGCATCCGGACCGTCGATTGTAGACAACTGATGGCCGGATTCGTAACGCTTGCCTGCTCTGCGTGACTCATGGTCCACTCTTTGCGCCGTGCACCCTGCACCGGATGATGAGGAGCGTCGTGTTGTCAGCCGACCCGTGTCATGACGATGCCGTCGTCGATCCGGAGGAGCTCCTCGCCGAACTCGCCGCACTAGGCTCGGCCGCCGCGGCCGGCCGCTCGACGCACGTCGGCTTCCCGGTCGCCACCGACATCGACTACAGCCCGTTGGCACCCCTCTTCGGCGCCCTGCTGAACAACATCGGCGACCCGTGGACCGACCCGGCCGGGGCCAACCACACCAAGCGCTACGAGCGGGAGGTGCTGGACTGGTTCGGGGACCTGTTCCAGGCGCCGGCCGACGATCGGTGGGGCTACCTCACCTCCGGCGGCACGGAGGGCAACCTCTACGCCCTCTATCTGGCCCGCGCCCGGTTTCCGAAAGCGTTGGTCTACCACTCCGCCGACGCGCACTACTCGCTGCCGAAGTGCGTGGACATCCTCGGCATGGACTCCCTGGTGATCCGCACGGACGAACGCGGCGAGATCGACTACGACGACCTCGCCCACATGATCGACCAGCACCGGGACCGGCCGGCGATCGTCGTGGCGACCTGCGGCACCACGATGACCGAGGCCGCCGACGACGTGCCGCGCATCCGGGAGATCCTGGCCCGCGCCGCGGTTCGGCACCACCTGCATGTCGACGGAGCGCTGGCCGGCGTGCCGCTGGCCCTCGCCGACCGCCGGAGCACCCTGCGGTTGGACTCGGTCATCGACAGCATCTCCATCTCCGGCTACAAGTTCCTCGGTACCCCCGTCCCGTGCGGGGTGGTGCTGACCCGCCGCACGCTCCAGCAGCAGCTCGGCCAGACGCCCAACTACACCGCGACCGTGGACACCACGATCAGCGGCTCGCGCAGCGGTCACCCCGCCCTGCTGCTCTGGTACGCGATCCGCGCCCTGGGCCACGCGGGCATGCGCGAACGCGCGGACCGGGCCCGCGAGCTCGCCGCGTACGCCGTGGACCGGCTGAACGAGGCCAACTGGCCGGCCTGGCGG
Organism: Micromonospora mangrovicola; assembly: GCF_047200535.1. NCBI lineage: Bacteria > Bacillati > Actinomycetota > Actinomycetes > Micromonosporales > Micromonosporaceae > Micromonospora > Micromonospora mangrovicola. The sequence goes on from NZ_JBJZOG010000121.1 coordinate 11,829, forward strand.
CACGACCACGCCTTCACCGTGGTCTTCCCCACCCCGCCCGCCGAGGTGACCGCGAAGTGGGTGCTGGCCAGCAGTAACGGGCGCAGCCATCTGATCTGCATGCCCGGCGTGACCAAGGAGGTCGTCGACGAGTTCGTCGCCGACCTGGCCACCGCCGTCGACCCACGCCCCCGGCCCCGCAAGCGCCGCGCCCCGGCCCGGCGGGCCCGGCCGGCGGCGGACGCGTCGCCCCCCACGCCCCCGACCGGCGTGGTCTACTCGGCATCGTGCCGAAGCTGACCCCACCCACCGAACGGGTACGGGCCAGCTTCCTCGCCGCGATGGCCGAGTTCCGCGCCGAGGGGCGCGGCGACCCGCAGGACCAGACCATGATCGGCCGGGACCTGCGCACCCACGCCGCCACCTGGCACACCGCCGAGGGTTTCGCACGGTACGTCGCCGAGCTGCGGCTCGAGGAACGGGAGGAGACGCCACGGCCGGCGGGCCGGGTGCCCGCCACCACACTCTGGTGGGTCGCGGGCGACGAGTACCTGGGCCGGCTCGCGATCCGGCACCGGCTCACCCCGCAGCTGCGGGAGGCGGGCGGCCACGTCGGCTACGACGTACGGGCCGGCGCCCGCGGCCGCGGTCACGCCACCGCGATGCTGCGCGCGGCGCTGCCCGTGGCGCGCGCCCTGGGCGTCGACCCGGCCCTGCTCGCCTGCGACGTGGACAACGTGGCGTCCCACCGGGTCATCGAGCGCAACGGTGGCGTGCTGACCGACGAACGGGCCGGCAAGCTACGGTTCCTGGTGCCGACCACGTCCCGCTGACCGCGCGGTCAGGCGGTCCGGATGACGGTGCAGATGGCCGGGCCATCGTCGCCCGCCCGCAGCAGGTAGCGGTAGCGCTCCCCCGGCACCGGCCCGCCCTGGCTGTCCAGGAACTCCCACCGCACCGCCACCTCGCTGAGCAGCGCGGAAACCTGCTGCACGTCCTCGATCAGCGCGTTGGCGGCGACCAGCTCCCGCTCCTGGTAGTCGGGGGCCGCGCCGACGAAGCTCAGCGCCACCGCGGCCGGTGAGGTGAACGAGAAGCTGTAGGTGTCCGCCACCACCAGCCCTGGCAGGGCGTAGCAGGCAGCGATGGCGGGCACGTCGCCGGTGGTCAGGGCGACGCCGTACCGGTCGAAGAAGTCCGTCAGTTCGTCGAGATCCGTGGAAGCCCTCACAGCGCTCTCCATTGCCGCACGCGCGGCCCGGCAAACCTGCGCGGCGGTGGTGTTCCTTTCCGGCGGCTCAACGCGGCGGGATGCGCACCTCGATCTCCGCGCCGAGCTGGGCGCCACCGGCCAGGTCGAGGTCGTCGCCGCTCCAGAACCGGCCCGGGTCGTACCAGTTGGGCCGGCGCCCGGCGGGCAGCAGCCCCATCGCCTCGTAGGTCACCGCCACCACCTCGGCGCAGTACGCGGTCTCCAGTGCCCGGTCGCGCACCGGCACTCCGCCGCCGTCCGGGGTGGGCCGGCCGCGACGGCGCAGGTCGGGCACCCGGCCCCGGGCCCACCGCCAGGCGAGCTGGGCGGTCGACGGGAACGGGGTGCCGTCGAGCCGCGCCACGGTACGCAGCACCGCCTCCTCCATCGCCGGGTCGACCGACGGTTCGAGCTGGCGTAGCCAGGCCCGCTGGCCGTACCGGTTGGCCCAGACGCAGACCGCGTCCCGCAGGTCGTGCAGCTGGACACCGCGCTGATGGGTGCCGGTCCACATGTCCGGCAACGAACGGCCCAGCTCCGCGTGCCACATCAGCGGCGGCATGTCGTCCAGCACCACCGCCATGCCGACGTGGTTGACCGGGCTGTTGGTGGTGAGCTGGATGGCCCGGTCGGGCACGCTGCGCCCCCGGAACACCCAGACGTCGCCGGTCCGGGTCAGCTCCACGGCCTCGTCCAGACTGATGCTCATGAAGGACTACCCTAAGCCGATGCGGCAACGGATGCGGTGGTGGAAGGTGCTCGGGCTGGCCGGCCTCGCGGGCGTCGCGGCGACCGGCGTGGTCGTGGCCCGGGCGGAACGGCGCCGCCGGGCGTACACCCCGGAGGAGATCCGGGACCGGTTGCGCGAGCGACACGCGCAGGCCGCGGGGAGCGCGTCCGCCGACGACCGGCCCTGATCCCGCTCGGTCACAAGCGCGGCTCCGCTACCGTCAGGATCCCTGTTGGACGGAGGTGCGATGGGCCGACGTAATACGCGGAACGAACAGCCGGCGCGGCGGTGGCCGAAGCTGGACGCGGCGAGCGGGACGATCCTCGTGCTGGCAACCCTGGGCGCCGTCGGCGTCGGGCTGGCGTCCGGCGACAAGCTGCTGCGTACCCTGTTCGAACTGGCCTGCACCCCGGACCACTGCCAGCCGGTCGGGCTGGTCGCCGCCGGCTGGCTGCCGCTGGGCGGCGGGATGGTGCTCGCCGGGCTGATCTACCGGAAGGCCCGGCCGGGGATGCCGGCGCTCTGGGCGTTGGGCGGCTGCCTCGTGCTGGCCTCCTTCGGCCTGGCGGCGCTGTTCGGCGGCGGAAACCTCGTCCAGCAGCAGCCTCCGCACGCGGGCATGCTCCTGGCGGGCGCGGGTGCCGGGCTGCTCCCCCTGCTGGTCGTGGGCCGGCCGGCCGAGCCGCGCCGCCGTGGCCGGGGCCCGGTCGATCCCGGCCGCCCGCTGCTGCTGGTCAACATCGGTCAGGCTGGCGCCCTGCTCGTGGTGCTGATCTGGGCGGCGCTGCTCGGCTGAGCCGCGTCACCGGTCGGTGCGTCGCACCGCCTCGTCCAGGGCCTGCGGGGTACGCCCGACCAGCGCGCCGCCGTCGTCGAGCAACAGGATCGGCCGCTGGATCAGTTCGGGGTGCGCGACCATCGCGGCGACCCAGCGCGGTTCGCTCTCGTCGTCGCGGGGCCAGTCGGCCATGCCGAAGGTGACGGCGGCCGGCTCGCCGGTACGGCAGACGTCCCAGGGCCTGGCCCCCAGCCGCCGCAGCACCTCGGTCAGTTCCTCGACGCTCGGCGGCTCGGTCAGGTACGCCCGCAGCCGGTACGGCACCCGCGCCTCGGCGAGGGTGTCCCGGGCGGTGGCGCACTTCGAGCAGGCCGGGTTGTCCCAGATCTCCATGGCGGACATGGTCGCAGACCGCGCGGACGGTCCAGGTCGGACGGTCGACGGGGAGGCGGAACGGGCCACGACTCCCTATGATGCGTACCATGGGAAACAGTTTCTGGGAGACTCAGTTTATTCTGTCCCCGCCAACGGGGCCCGTGGAGCGGCACGACCAGGTCGACCTCTACCCGCCGCCGCAGGCAGGCCGACGCCCGGCCGTCGTCGTGGCGCACGGCATTCCGCTCCCCCCGGACGCGCCCGACCCCCGGGAGTGGCTGCTCTACCAGGGCTACGCCGCACTCCTCGCCGAGCAGGGAGCGGTCACGGCGCTGGCCCGGCTCACGGTCGACTCCCCGGCGGGCCTGCCGGAGCCGGCCGCACAGCTGTCGAAGGCTGTGGACCTGGTCCGCGCCGATCCCCGGGTCGACCCGGACCGGGTGGCCCTCTGGTTCTTCTCCGGCAGCGGCCTGCTGCTCGGCGACTGGCTGCGGGAGCCGCCGCCGTGGTTGCGCGGCGTGGCGGCGACCTACCCGCTGCTCGCCCCGTTGCCCGGCTGGGCGGTGGAGTCCCGCTTCCACCCGATCGAGGCGCTCGCCGAAGCCGAGAACGCGCCGCCGTTGGTGCTCACCCGGGCCGGCCTGGACCGGCCGGAGGTCACCGCGGCCACTGAGGCGTTCACCGCCGAAGCGGCGCGTCTCGGGATGCCGGTGCAGGTCATCGACGTACCCGACGGCCGGCACGGCTTCGACGCACTGGACCACACCGACCGGTCCCGCGCGGCCGTACGCGCCGCACGGGACGCCGTCCTCGCCCTTCTCACCACTCCCTGACACCCGCCCGCACACCGTCCGCTCCGAGATCGTTGGCGCCTCCCCGCCCGGAAGGCGGCAGTACTTCCGGGACTTGTGCGGATCTCGGAGCGAGTGCGGGCGGCCCGGTCCCCGAAGGGTGTTGGCGTTCGGGGTCGATGTTCGGCGCGGCGCCTGCGAGTCACGTGACCGGCGCGCCCGGGTCGTGACGTCAACCGCGCTCGGTCCGGCCCGTGATCCGCGCCGGTGCGGCGGGGCATCACGCCTCCGGCACGCCGCCGGTTGCGGCATGCAGGGGTGTCCGGAAGCCGGGATGCCGCGACTTGCGGCATCCCGAGTCGATCACCGTGTCGCTGTGGCCGGTGTGCGGGGAATGTCCGGGTCGCGAGGTCAGCTGCGCTCGGCCGGCCCGTGATCCATTCCGGGCGCGCTATGTGGCGGTGTCCGGGGGCTGGGGCGCCGCGGGTTGCGGCATGCGGAGTCGATCAACGCGCCGGTGCGGTCGTGTGCGGGGAATGTCCGGATCGTGAGGTCGGCTGCGCTTGGGCGGCTGGCGATTCGCTCGGGTTGCGGTGTGTGGGGGTGTCCGGTGTTTTGGAGGCGGCTGGTTGCGGCGTCGCGAGTTGATCATCCTGGCCGGGGGGTCGGTGGGGTCGGTGGCTGGGTCGTTTCGGGTGGGGTGTCCGGTTCGTGCGGCCCGGATTCGGGGG
>NZ_JBJZOG010000122.1:0-16459 GCF_047200535.1 Micromonospora mangrovicola
GCCGCAGCCGGCGCCGTTCAGCCGTGGGCGGCCGCCCACTTGACCAGGCGGTCCGCCTTCCAGGTGTTGACCACCCGGCTGGCCGGTACGCCGCAGAGCGCTGCCCGCTCGCAGCCGAACCGTTGCCAGTCGAGCTGGCCGGGGGCGTGCGCGTCGGTGTTGATGGCGAACCGGCAGCCGGCCTCCAACGCACGGCGGATCAGCCGCTTCGGCGGGTCCTGCCGCTCCGGCCGCGAGTTGATCTCGACGGCGACGTCGTGTTCGGCGCAGGCGGCGAAGACCGCGTCCGCGTCGAAGTCGCTCTCCGCCCGGGTCCGCGCCCGGTGCGCCCGGTCACCCGGCCCCTTCACCCCCGCCGGCCGGGACGACACCATCCGTCCGGTGCAGTGGCCGAGGATGTCCAGGTGCGGGTTGGCGATCGCGGTGAGCATCCGCCGGGTCATCTTCGCCCGCTCGTCGTTCAGGCCGCTGTGCACCGAGCCGACCACCACGTCGAGCCGGGCGAGCAGCTTCTCGTCCTGGTCCAGCGAGCCGTCGGCGAGGATGTCCACCTCGATGCCGGTGAGGATACGGAAGCCCTTCGGCAGCGCCTCGTTCACCGCGGCCACGTGGTCGACCTGCTTGCGCAGCCGCTCGGCGGTCAGCCCCCGGGCCACCTTCAGCCGGGGCGAGTGGTCGGTGAGCACCAGGTACTCGTGGCCCAGCTCGACCGCGGCCAGGGCCATCTCCTCGATCGGGGACCCGCCGTCGGACCAGTCGGAGTGGGTGTGGCAGTCGCCGCGCAGCGCGTCCCGCAGCTTCGCCGCGGCCGCGTCCAGGTCGGTGCCCTCGGTGGCGACCAGTCGGCGCAGGTAGACCGGCTCCTCGCCGGCCAGCGACTCGGTCACGCACCGGGCGGTGACGTCACCGACCCCGGCCAGTTCGGTGAGCTTCCCGGTCCGGGCGCGGTCGGCCACCTCCCCGGCGGGCAGGGCGGCGAGCGCGCTCGCCGCCGACCGGAACGCCCGCACCCGGTAGGTGGCCTCGTTCGCCCGCTCCAGCAGGAACGCGATCCGGCGCAGGTCGGCGAGGGGATCCCGGGCAGTCATGCCCTGCAACCTACGCGTCCGCGTCGCGCTCCGCCGGGCGTCCGGGGTGTCGGGTGTGGACGCCGCTCAGCCGGCGTCGCCGGTCGTGCCGGGGGCCTTCGGGCAGCCGTGCTTCTTCTGCCAGGCGGCGACCTCGGTGGCCGGGCCACGGCTGCCACCCCTGCGCCACGAGTTCAGGTACGGCGCGGGCCAGATCACGCCGCGCCGGATCCACCAGTCGTCGTGGCCGGTGCACTGCGGGGAGAGGCCGAAGTGCAGGTGGCACACGTTGTTGGCGTTGCCGGTGTGGCCGACCTTGCCGAGCGGCTGCCCGGCGTGGACCCGTACGCCGGCGTCGATGCCGGCGGCGACGGCGCTCAGGTGGGAGCCGTAGTAGCGGACCCCGTCGTCGCCGAGCAGCGACACCGACAGGCCCCCGTTGTACGGGCCGAGCGGGCCGCTCTTCGAGAACCGGTCCACCCGGCTCACCTCGAGGACCGTGCCGTCGGTGACCGCCACGACCGGCTCGCCGCAGTCGGCGAAGATGTCCGTACCCGGGTACCCGGAGTGGGTCGGGTGGTAGTCGACGTTGCTCGCCCTGACCGGGAAGACGTGCCGCAGGTTCGTGCGGCTCGGTGCCGGGGTGGCGGAGGCCGACGCGGCGGTGGGCGACTCCGCCGGCTGCGCTGCGGTGGCCATCGCGCTCGGTGTCTCCCAGGAGCTGTCCGGGGCGGCCGTCGGGTCGGTGCCGGGGGCGCACCCGGCGATCAGGGCCGGCACGACCAGCAGCAGGATCGGGTACGCCGAACGCAGGCGGCGGCCGATCGATCGCGAGCGCATCCGGTCATCCTGGCAGACCAGTACCGTGGGGACGAATGCTGAGAGTCCCGGTCGCGCTGCGTGACGTCGGAGCGTGCACGATCCGTGAAGGGGGCAGGGGCGATGAGCGGGTGGCAGGCCGTTCCGGGGGAGACCGTGCCGGGCCCGGGCCGTCCGGCGCCGCGTACCCCCTCGGGGCTCTTCCCGGCCGGGCCGCCGATGCGGCCGGTCTGGCGCGAGCCCTACCCGGTGACCGGGGGTGGCGTCGCGGGCGGCGCCGCCACCACGTTCGCCTGGCTACTGCTGTTCGGCCTGCTCGGCCACGACGTGCCCAGCTACGCGTGGTGGACGGTGATCGCCGGCGGGCTGGCCTGGCTGGCCGCCCTGGCGCTGGTCCGGTACGGCGACCGCGGCGTGGCGGTCGGGGTGGCGATCGTCACCGCAGGCGGCTGGAGCATCGCCGCGGCGGTCGTCGCGGTGCGCTGGGCGCAGAGCGGAAACTGGCCCCTCTGGTGACTGTGAGTGATGAAGCCGCTGCGCAGCGAACGCCTCTTGACGGACGCGCGGTGACGGTTCACTCTCGCCGTATGGCCTGGACCACCCCGCCGCGGCTCGATCCCGAGCGGAGCCGCCGCCGCCTGCAACTCCTTGCCGAGTTGGCCGGCGCCCGCGCGGTACGTCAGCGCGAGCGGCCGCAGCGGGCCAGCACCGAGCATCTGCGTCAACTCATCGCCACCCGCCGGCGCATCGCCGGCTGACCGACTTTCTCCGGGAACGGCCGGCCCTTCGGGGCGTTGACCGGTCGCCTGCCGACCCGACCGGTTAACGTGCACGCGTGACGAGTCGGCGTGCTGCCGAGGCCAATTTTGGGGGGACCGTGTCGTACTTCGCTGCTGCCCTAGCGCGCGCCGACGGCGGCTGGACCGCCGACGAGGTGAGCCTGCGGGGCGTCACCGACATCGAGGAGGTCGCCGACCGGCTGCGCGACGTCGAACCGGACGCCGACCTGTCCCTGCTCTTCGTCGAGGCCGACGACACGTATCTGGTGATCCTGCGCCTCGACGAGGGCGAGGACCTGCGGATCTTCGGCTCGGACTCGGCGTACGCGGAGGAGTCCCGGCTGGGCGCTCTGCTGGTCGGTGACCTGAAGACCTCGGTCACCGGGCTGGAGGACATCGAGGAGCCGCGCGCCGCCGGTGGCGCCGAGGAGACCGAGCAGCCGGCCGTGGACCCGGAGGCCGACCCGGTGGGCGACGCGGACCTCCTCGCCGACCTGGGCATCTCGGCGCAGAAGCTGCTCGCCCTCTGCGGCCACGAGGGCATGATGCCGGCCGACGTGACCGCCGAGATCTGCCAGGTGCTGGGCTGCGCGGACGAGGTCGAGGAGCTGCGTGAGGTCTGAGCCGGCCGGGCCCTGGACCGGCGGCGGCGAGCCGGCCGGGCCCTGGACCGGCGGCGGCGAGCCGGCCGACGTCACCGACCCGGCGCTGGAGACCGTACGCCCGGGGCAGCCCACCCCGGGCCGGCCGGGCCGGGTCGGACCCGGCGCGGACGAGGGGCTGGCCGATCCGGGTGGTGCCGGCCGGCGGCAGCGGCACGAGCTGTGGATGCGCCGCGCCCTGGAGGTCGCGGTGACCGGCCCGGACACCGTCCCGTCGGCGGCCGGCGACGCGGCCGTCGAGGACGTGCCCGTCGGCGCGGTCCTCTACGGCCCGGACGGCGCCGAGCTGGCGATCGGGCGTAACGAGCGCGAGCTGACCGGGGACCCGACCGCGCACGCCGAGGTGCTGGCGCTGCGCCGGGCGGCCGAGCGGCTGGGGCGCTGGCGGCTGGCGGGCTGCACCCTGGTGGTCACGCTGGAACCCTGCACGATGTGCGCGGGGGCGATCGCGCTGGCCCGGGTCTCGACGGTGGTCTTCGGGGCCTGGGAGCCGAAGACGGGTGCCGTCGGCTCGCTCTGGGACGTGCTGCGCGACCGCCGGCTCACCCACCGCCCCGAGGTGTACGGCGGCGTCCTGGAGACGGAGAGCGCCGCCCTGCTCCGCGCCTTCTTCCGCTGACCGCCCGCCACCCCCCCCGCCCCCGGGCCTTGGGCGCTGATTCACGGAAACAGTCGCCATTCCACGCGGAATGGCGACTGTTTCCGTGAATCAGGGCGCCGTGGCGGCGGGTCAGGCCGGGGTGCGGGTGGGGGCGAGGAGGGTCTCCGCGACGGCGCGGGCGGCGTCGGTCCACGGGGCCGGGCGCAGGGTCACCGGGTCGAGCCGGACGATCGCCCGGGTGCCCTCGGCGTACACGGTTCCGCCGTCGAGCGAGTGGAACCGGAAGGCGTACTCGGCGCTGCTGGTGCCGAAGCGCTCCAGCCAGAAGTGCACCGCGACCGGGCCGGTGGTGGCGATCGGGGCGAGGTAGCGGATGGTGAACTCGCGGACCGCGTGGAACACGTCGGGAGAGCTGTTGCGGCCCTGGAAGCCGTGCCCCCGGCTGGCCCAGTACGGGGTGAGCGCCCGTTCCAGCAGCACCGCGTACCGGGCGTTGTGCAGGATGCCGAGGGCGTCGAGGTCGTCGAAGTGCACCGTGACGTGCTCGACGTGACCGAACTCGACGACGGGACGGTCGACGGTGGCGTGGCTCATGACGGGCCTTCCGTTAGCAGGGTCGGGTCGGGGCACAGCGCCTGGAGGCGCTGCAGCACGCCCTGGCGGGCGTGCCGGTAGGTGGCCTCCGGCTCCAGCAGCCGGGACCGCATCGCCGCGCTGATCCCGAGCGCGTCGATCTCGTACGCCAGTTGCGGGACGTCCAGGTCGGCGGGGAGCTCGCCGAGATCGACCGCCTCCTGGACGAGGCGTTCGAGGAGGGCGGTCCAGGCGCCGAACGCCTCGGCGAGCCGGTCCCGGACGGGGCCGGGGCGGGCGTTGTACTCGAACTCAGTGTTGGCGAAGAAGCAGCTTCCGGGGAGCACCCGGGCGGCGTAGAAGTCGATCCGGGCCTCGTGCAGGGCTCGGAGCCGCCGGACGCCGCGCGGGGCGCGTAGGGCCGGCGCGACGATGTGGTCCTGCCACTGCGTCACGGCCCGGTCGACGGTGGCGAGCTGGAGGGCCTCCTTGGACCGCCAGTGCGCGAACAGGCCGGACTTGCTGACCCCGAGCCGGTCGGCGAGCTGGCCGAGGGAGAGCCCGTCCAGGCCCACCTCGGTGGCGAGCGCCACGGCGGTGTCGAGCACCGCGGTGCGGGTGCGGTCGCCGCGGGCAACGCGGCCGTCGGAGGTCATGCGGGCAGCGTAGCCGAAAAAAGCACGACCGGTCGTATTTATTTATGAGACCTGTGACGCGACCGCCCCGGCACCGTCCGGTGCCGGGGCGGTCGAAGGCTCGGAAGAATCAGGCGATGGCGGTGTCGAGAGCGATCTCGACCATCTGGCCGAAGGTCTGCTCACGCTCCTGCGACGTGGTCTTCTCGCCGGTCTTGATGTGGTCGCTGACGGTCAGGATCGTCAGCGCGCGAGCCTTGAACCGGGCGGCGATCGTGTAGAGCGCCGCCGACTCCATCTCCACCGCGAGCACGCCGTAGTCGGCGAGGGCGTCGTAAAGGTCCGGCCGGTCCGTGTAGAAGGCGTCCGCCGCCAGGATCGGGCCGACGTGCATCGTGATGCCGCGCCGCTCGGCCACCTCGACCGAGGTGCGCAACAGCCCGAAGTCGGCCACCGGGGCGTAGTCGATCAGACCGTCGAACCGCATCCGGTTCATGTTCGAGTCGGTGGACGAGCCGATCGCGGCAACCACGTCCCGCAGCTGGAGGTCCTCGCTGAGGGCGCCGCAGGAACCGACCCGGATCAGGGTCTTCACGCCGTACTCGTTGATCAGCTCGTGGGCGTAGATGGAGGCGGAGGGCATGCCCATGCCGGAGCCCTGGACGGAGACCTCGACGCCGTTCCAGCGGCCGGTGAAGCCCAGCATGCCGCGGACCGTCGTGTAGCAGCGGGCCCCCTCGAGGTAGGTCTCCGCGATCCACTTGGCCCGCAGCGGGTCGCCCGGCATCAGGACCCGCTCGGCGATCTCTCCCGGCTCAGCGCCGATGTGCGTACTCATGCCAAAGATCCTGCCAGGCCGGGCGGGGGGATACCGGTTCGGCGTCCGGACCGGTGGTCCTGTACCCTACTCGGCGGTGGTGTGTCCGAGTGGCCTAAGGAGCACGCCTCGAAAGCGTGTGAGGGTTTACGCCCTCCGCGGGTTCAAATCCCGCCGCCACCGCTCGTGAAATGTGAGAACGCCCGGTCGATCCGCGAGGATCGGCCGGGCGTTTCCGCCTTTTCGAGGCGGCTCGACCGGATTCAGCCTCTGGCGCCGCGCTCGTGCTGCCGGTCAGCAGGGGCCGTAGCCCTCGTCGAAGAAGCGGCGGGCCCAGTCCGCGTACCCGGCGATGACCTTTCGGACCGTCGTCCCGTCGTGCAGGAAGAGATACGCCCGGTCGCCGTCGCGGGCGAGTAGCCCGTCGAACCGGTACGTTCCCTGCGGTGCGGCCAGTTCGACCGCCGACGGGTAGGCGTCCCGGACCTCGCCGACAGGGGTGCCGACGCTGATCCCCTCCGGCGTGCTCATCGGGTCGTCGAGCCAGAGCAGGACGAGGCGGTCGCCGACGAAGACCGGGCTGGCCGATCCGTGTCCGGTCAGGGTCGGACCGCACGCGTCCATGTCCGTACGGAGCACCCCGCGCCGGGTCAGCTCCGCCTCGGTGGCGCCGAACTCGGCGTTGCGCAGCCCGGCCAGTCCGACCACCTCGGCGGCCCCGACCGGCCGGGCCGGCACGTCGGGCCCCTGTGGACAGACGCCGCTGCCGGCGATCGAGGCAGCCGCCAGCAGCGTGGCAATGAAGGCAAATTGTCGCAGTTTCATGCATTCCCCCAGTCCCCAACGGGACCGGGGCGATGAGGTTGCTGGTCCGGGTCGGATTGCCGCAGTTCCCACTCCTCGGCAAGCTCGTCCCAGTAGTCGGCGGAGAGCCCGCGCCGGCCGTGCGCCAGCCAGCCGGCCGTGTCGCGCTCCAGGTGCAGGCCCAACTCGGCGAAGGGATCGATCCAGGCGCCCGGCTCGGCGCCCAGCCGGGACAGCGCCGCGTTGATCGGCCACTCGGCGCGCGGCCGGTCCAGCGTGCGGTCGAACCGCGGGCCCCAGCTCACCTTGCCGTCCAGCCAGACCATGGCGGCCTGGTGCCCCAGCCCGCCGGCGAACTCCGCCTCCAGGTACGCCACCGGTCCGTGCTGCGACCAGCGGGCCAGCAGCTCGGACAGCTCCAGCCCGGCGGTTCCGCCGCCGCGCCGCGACCCGGAGTCACTACCGGCCAGGGCCGGTGAGAGGACGAGCTGGAAGGGTTGCTCCGCCGACGGCTCCCCGGTGATGAAGTCCGGCAGGTCGCCGGTCAGCTCCTGGACCAGCTGGGCGGTGACCGGCAGCAGCGCGAAGTCCTGGCGGAGCGCGGCGAGGACCGCGTGATCCAGGTCGGCGGTCTGCTCGCGGAGCAGCTCGACGTCGGCCACGACCGCGCTGAGCTGGTAACTCATCCGATCCTCTCGCCATCCACAGGGTGTGGATGGAACATGTGTACGACGGACGGTCGGTACTCGGTGGGGGAGCCGATCGTCCCGAGAACCGCCCGTCCCGGACCGTACCCGGCGGCGGGCGGGGGCGGACACCGCACTAGTCGGCGGTGGCGTGCTGGACGCCCCGGGGCCGGCCGGCCCGTACCCACCGGTGGTGCAGCACCGCGGCGATCAGCATCGTGGCCACCAGCGACACCACGGGCGCGCCCCGCGCGACGTTCACCACCAGGGTGAAGGCGACGACGGCGGCCGCGACGGCGTTGACCACGAAAGCGACCCGACGCCGCTCCCGGTGCGAGAACAGCGCTATCGCCGACAAGCCGGCCAGGAAGCTGACGAAGACCGAAACGGCGTAGAAGAGCACCAGGCGCTGGTCCTGAGCCCCACCGGCGGCGGTGACGACCAGCGCGAGGATCATGAACAGCAGCACCCCGTGGAACGGGGTGTACCAGCGGTTCGTCCGGCCGAGGCCGGCCGGCAGGATCCCGACCCCCCGCCCGCCGGGCAGCCGGGCGCGGGACAGTGCCTTGAGCAGTCCGGGGCCGGCCTGGTATGAGGAGCCGGCGGCGGCCAGCAGCAGCAGTGCGGTTGTCGCCTGGAAGGCCACGAAGACCGGTGGCGGTGCGGCCACGCGGGCGAGTTCCGCGATCTGCGTGCTGTGCGGGGGCGGCACCCCGATCTGTAGGCGGTGCGCCTCGGCGGCGAAGCCGATCGTGAGCACGCCGACGATGCCGATCGTGGTCCAGAGGGTGGCCCGGCCGAACCGCCGCCGCCCCGCGTCGCCCAGTTGGCCCAGCTGGGCGATCGCCGACGACGGCGCCTCCACGCCGGTGGCGAGCGCCATCGCGGCGGGGAAGGCGAGGACGACCGCCAGCACCGGGGTGTGCGGGGCGACCGTGCTCGCCGTTCCTTCCGGGCGTGGCGCGGCGAAGGCCCCGAAACCGAGCACCAGCAGCGCCAACGCCACGAAACCGACGGTCATCACCGCGAACACTGCCCGGCCGAGGGCGCCGAACCAGCTCAGGCCGCCGACCACGACGACGAGGCCGAGGCCGATCGGCACCCGCAGCGGTGCCAGCGCCGGCAGGTAGGCGATCACCGCCGCGGCCGCGGCGGCACAGCTGATCCCGATGGTGAGCACGTAGTCGACGATCAACGCCCCGATCGGCAGGAACGCCCACCCCTCACCGAACGCCTCGCCGGCCGCGGCGGCGGCGCCGCCCCCGTTGGGATACCGGCCGACGATCTGGTGATAGTTGACGACCACCAGCGCGATGACCGCGATCACCAGCACGGAGGTGGGCAGCAGCAGCCTCAGGTCGCCGTGCAGGGCGCGCAGGGCCGCCTCGATGGCGTACGCGACGGAGGACACCGGGTCGGCCATGATGGCGAAGGCGAACCCGGCCAGCAGGAACGGGTGCCGCCCAGGCTCGCGCGGCGTACAGGTGCCCGCTGTCGCGGTGAACCGCTCCCGGTCGGGCATGCTGCACCTCCGGCGACAGGCGGGCGAGCGGGAAGCGACCTTACCCTCGGACGCTAACCCTTGGTTGGGACCGGCGGGCGGGTTTGCCGGCTCGCCGAAGTGAATGACCTGGTCCGCACTGACAGACGCTGGCGACCGGGCGTGCGGGGCAGCGGGACCTGGCGCCAAATGGAATCATGACCTCCGATGCGGTGCGGGAGCCCGCCGCCGCGGGATCGGCGCGGGCAAAAAGCGCGGCCCGCGACCAGGCTTTGCGTCGACTGGTCCGTCTTCGCCGGCCGGTAGCGCTCGGCATCGCCAGTCAGGCAGTGTTCGTGAACGGACAAGGCATCGATGGCTAAGCCCCATGGCCCGGGCGGCGGTGGTCACAGCGGTGGCAGCAACCCGAACGGCGAAGGCCACAGCGGCGGCGGCACGCCCCCGAAGAGCCATGGCAACGTCCCGGCGGCCACGAGCATCGCCAGTGCCCAGCAGGCCACCGGGCAGGCCATTCAGAAGGGCCACCCGCCGGGGTGGAGGCAGTTGGCGGCGGTATCACGAATCCCGCCATCCATCGGCCGGCGGATCGGACCGACCAGGAGTTGCAGAACGACCTCGACCCCACAGCGGCAACTTCGACTTCGGTAACCGGGTCGGCGAGGGGTACTACAACGACGGGGCCTACGGTGTCGGGCCGCGCCACGCGCACCACCACGTGACCAGCCATGTCGAGGTCCGGATCAGCATCGTGCCCGGCTCCCACCCACCCGAGCCGTATATCGTCAGCGCGTTCCCCAGCGCCAATCCGAGAGGCTGACACCAGTCATGGATCCGCCCCGGTTGCCCGAGGCGAGCCGCCGGCGCGTCGAGGAACTCAATGCCCGCAGCCCGCTGGAGGCGGTCACCGATCTGGCTTCGGCATACCTGGCGGACACCGACAGCCTCGACGAGGTGATCGACCACATTCGCCGTAAGGCTGCCTTCAACGTAAGGAACGTCCGGCGCGAGGTCGCCGCGATCGAGCGGGTGCTGGCGGAACCTCAGCCGCCGGATGCCCTTGCCCGCGTAATCGGCTGGAACGGCAACTGGGTGCTGGACGACCCGTCGGACGCCGGCGCGGCGGCCTTCCTCGCGGCGCTCGCCGACCACATGCGTGCCGCCGTCGCGGAGGTGGAGGCCGCCCGCGGCGGTAGCCGGTAGCGCCGAGGCGATCCACGGGCCGCGATGGGCATCATGGGCTGGTCCAACTCGGCGATGGCAGTGCGCTACCAGCACATGACCGACGAGGTGCGCCGGGACATCGCCCAGCAGCTCGGCGGACTGCTCTGGGGCGACGCGCCGCGCCGACCGGGGGAGACCCGCGCGGGCCGCCGTCAGACCGGCCGGAACAGGGCAAGTGAGACGACAACTGAGCCGAGAGCGACCGTAGAGACGACTCAGGGCCGGTCCCCGTAGGGGCCGGCCCTGTCGTTCTTCCTGCTCAAGAGAGCGGAGGATACGAGATTCGAACTCGTGAGGGTGTTAACCCAACACGCTTTCCAAGCGTGCGCCCTAGGCCTCTAGGCGAATCCTCCGCGAGCCAGGATACAGGTCCCCGACGGGTGGGCCACCCCACCACCCCCTGAAGATCGACGACGGGTCGGGTAGGCTTGGCGGCACCCCCCGTGCGGCGTACATCTCGTGAACCTCCCCAGGGCCGGAAGGCAGCAAGGATAAGCGGGCTCTGACGGGTGCACGGGGGGCCTTTCTGTCTCCGGGTGCCGGTAACGTTCCTGCGGGTCAGGTCACGGGGTGGTGGGTGGTCACCCGCGCCCGACCGGCGCAGAATGGCTCGGTCGAGAGGAGGCGGTACGGGTGGCACTGGCCCTTTACCGCAAGTACCGGCCGCGCACCTTCGCCGAGATGATCGGCCAGGAGCAGGTCACCGAGCCGCTGTCGCAGGCGCTGCGCAGCGGGCGGCTCAACCACGCCTACCTCTTCTCCGGCCCCCGGGGCTGTGGCAAGACCTCCAGTGCCCGGATCCTGGCCCGCTCGCTCAACTGCGAGCAGGGCCCCACCCCCGAACCGTGCGGGCAGTGCGAGTCGTGCCGCTCGCTGGCCCCCGACGGCGGCGGGTCGATCGACGTCATCGAGATCGACGCGGCCAGCCACGGCGGTGTCGACGACGCCCGGGAGCTGCGCGAGAAGGCGTTCTTCGCGCCGGCCCGCAGCCGCTTCAAGATCTATATCATCGACGAGGCGCACATGGTCTCGTCGGCCGGCTTCAACGCCCTGCTCAAGCTGGTCGAGGAGCCGCCGGAGTACGTCAAGTTCATCTTCGCCACCACCGAGCCGGAGAAGGTCCTCGGCACGATCAAGTCGCGGACCCACCACTACCCGTTCCGGCTGTTCCCGCCGAAGGTGGTCCGGCCGTACCTGGAGCAGCTCTGCGAGGCGGAGGGGGTCAAGGTCGAGCCGGCGGTGTTCCCGCTGGTGGTGCGCGCCGGTGGGGGCAGCATGCGGGACAGCCTCTCCGTGCTCGACCAGCTCATCGCGGGCGCCGGCCCGGAGGGGGTCAGCTACGCCCGGGCAGCTGCGCTGCTCGGCGTCACCGACTCGGCGCTGATCGACGAGATGTGCGAGGCGCTCGCCGCCGGGGACGGCGCGACGGCGTACGCCACCGTCGACCGGGTCGCCGAGGCCGGGCACGACTCGCGCCGGTTCGCCTCCGACCTGCTGGAACGGCTGCGCGACCTGATCGTCCTCCAGCAGGTGCCGGACGCCGCCGCCAAGGGCCTGATCGACGGTCCGGCCGACCAGATCGAGCGGATGACCGCCCAGGCCCAGCGGCTCGGTCCGGCCACCCTGTCCCGCTGCGCGGACATCGTGCACAACGGCCTGGTCGAGATGCGGGGCACCACCGCGCCCCGGCTGCTGCTGGAGCTGATCTGCGCCCGGATGCTGCTGCCCGGCGCGGACGACTCGACCGGCGGCCTGCTCCAGCGCCTGGAGCGGATGGAACGCCGGCTCACCCTGGGTGGCGGCGAGCTGCCGCCGGCCGCCGCCGGCCCCGCGCCGGTCGCCCCCGCTTCGGAGGTACGCCCGGCGTCTCCCGCCCCGGCCGCGGCTGCCGCCGCGTCGCACCGGGAGCCCGCCGGCCCGCCGGCGGCTGCCGCTGCCCGCGCCGCCGCCGCTGCGGCCGCCGCCGCCCGTTCGGCCTCGGCCCGCCCGGCCGAACCGTCCTCGACCGGCTCCGCCCGGCCCGGCCCGGCACCGGCCGACGGGGCACCGGCCGGGCCGCCGGCGAGGCCCGACGGTCCGGCCTCCGGCGCACCCGCCCGGCGTCCGGCGCCGCCCTCGGCGGTGATGCGCGACCCGGCCACCCCCGAGCCGCCCCGCCCCGGCTCCGCCCCGCCCGGCGCGCTCGACGCCGTCGCCGTACGCCGGGTCTGGCCCGAGGTGGTCGGCAAGGTCAACCGGAGCAACAAGCGGATCGCCGCGCTGATGCGCGACGCGGTGGTCCGTGACCTGGACGGCGACACGCTGGTGCTGACCGTGAAGTCGACGGTGCTGGCCAAGATGATGGCGGACCACGCCGGGGTGCTCACCGACGCGCTCTACGAGGAGCTGGGCGGCCGCTGGCAGATCCGGTGCGAGGTGGCCGGTGAGCGGGGCGCCGCCTCGCTGGGCGGCCCGGCCCGCCCGTCCGCGCCCCGACCGGCGGCCGGTCCGGACACCCCGTCCGGCGGCTCGGCCGGTCCGACCGGCGCCGAGCCCCGGGGCGGCTCCGGTGGCGCCACCCGGGCCGGCGGCCCGGCCCGACGCCCGGCTGGCGGGGGTGACCCGGCCGGTGCCGACGACGAGGAGGACTGGCCGGAACCGGCGAGGCCGGGCGGTGCCGGGAGCGGCGAGCAGCCGGCCGCGGAGCCGATCGCCGCGGCGAGCGGGGAGGACTGGCCGGAGCCGGCGCGTCCGGGTGGCGCGGCCACCGGCAGCACGACGGTGAGCTCCGGGCCGGCGGCGGCACCCGCCGCACCGAAGCCGGTCGCCCCGCCCCAGCCGGTGGCGGGGGCGGCCAGCGGCGCGCCGAAGACCAGCGCGATCGCGGCTGCCCGGGCGGCCGCGGCGGCTGCCGCCGGGGGCGGGCCGGGCAGGGGCCCGCGACCGGCCCCGGCGGCCCGGCAGACCGCGGACGCCGACTGGGCCGGCGAGCCGCCCTACGACCCGGACTTCGACGGGCCGGTCCGTCCCGGTGGCCGTCGGGCGGCTCCGGCTCCGGCCGCCCCGGCGTACGAGGGCTTCGATCCGGGCGACGAGCCGCTGGACGACGTGATCGACGAGCAGGCCGCCCGGCAGTCCAGCGAGGAGCAGGCGGTGCAGCTGCTCCGCGAGGCGTTCGGGGCCGAGAAGATCGGCGAGGCCGAGACGCGTTGAGGAACACCTCGGCCGGCGAGGACAGCGGCCGATGCCCGACTAGGCTGGGCGCGGCCGATCAGACGAGTGCGAGAAGGAGCCATCCGTGCGCCCAGGTGGACAGCCGAACATGCAGCAGATGCTGAAGCAGGCGCAGAAGATGCAGCAGCAGATCGCCAAGGCTCAGGCCGAGCTGGCCGAGGCGGAGCTGACCGGCACCGCGGGCGGTGGCCTGGTCACCGCCACCGTCGCCGGTACCGGTGAGCTGAAGGCGATCAAGATCGACCCGAAGGCGGTCGACCCGGAGGACGTGGAGACCCTGGAGGACCTGGTCGTCGCGGCTGTGCACAACGCCGCCGAGGCGGCCCGGGAGCTGACCGAGCAGAAGATGGGTCCGGTCGCGGGCGGGATGGGCGGCCTCGGCCTGCCCGGGTTCTGAGCCGGCAGATGTACGAGGGTGCCATCCAGGACCTGATCGACGAGCTGGGCCGCCTCCCGGGGGTGGGTCCGAAGAGCGCCCAGCGGATCGCCTTTCACGTCCTGTCGGCGGATCCGGCCGACGTGAACCGGTTGGCCGGTGCGCTGCGCAAGGTGAAGGAGCTGGTGCGCTTCTGCACCACCTGCTACAACGTGGCCGAGTCGGAGCAGTGCCGGATCTGCCGGGACTCCCGGCGTACCGACGAGGTGCTCTGCGTGGTCGAGGAGCCGAAGGACGTCGTGGCGATCGAGCGGACCGGTGAGTTCCGCGGTCGCTACCACGTGCTCGGCGGCGCGATCAATCCGCTGGAGGGGATCGGGCCGGACAACCTGCGGATCCGGGAGTTGATGACCCGGCTCGGCGGGGGCGCGGTGCGTGAGCTGATCCTTGCCACCGACCCGAACACCGAGGGGGAGGCGACGGCGACGTACCTGGCCCTGATGGTCAAGCCGATGGGGATCGCGGTGACCCGGCTGGCGAGCGGCCTGCCGGTCGGCGGCGACCTCGAGTACGCCGACGAGATCACCCTGGGCCGGGCTTTCGAGGGCCGCCGGGCGATCTGAGCTGCTGCGGGGGAGGTGCCGGCGAACCGCCTCCCCCGGGGGCCGGTGCTCGCCCGCGGCGGGGTCGCGCCGTCCGGAGAGCACCGTGCCGGCCGAACCGGGCTGCCCGAAATGTGGGATGAGTGCAGTTCGCCACGTGGCCGAGCGATCAACCCCGACTCTTGTCCGCTTTGCGATGGTTGGCCCGATCCCGCCACCCGCCCTCCGCTGTTACAGCCCTGTTTGTCGGAAGATATGACACTGTCAGACCCGGCAGCTTGGTGTCGGCTTGATAGCGATTGCCTAACGGCCGTTCCGCTTCTGTGTGTCGTGTCATAGCCTCCCGCTCACGGACCGGGCCACAACCTGGCGTGGTCATGCGGATGACAGAGGTGAGAGATGCAGGCGAGCAGGCTTAAGGCGGCCGTGGCCCTCGCGGCCGCTGCTGCTTTGGCGGTCGGGGCGTCCGGCTGCGCCAAGAGTGAGCGTGACGGGGACGGCGGTGGAGCCAAGACCGGCGGTACCTTCGTCTTCGCGGGCGCCGGTGACCCGAAGAACTTCGACCCGATCTTCAACGACGACGGTGAGTCGTTCCGGCCGATCCGCCAGATGTACGACACCCTCATCCAGAACAAGCCGGGTACGGCCGATCTGCAGGGTGCGCTGGCGGAGAGCTGGGAGCACGACGCCGACGGCAAGGTCTGGACCTTCCACCTCCGCAAGGGCGTGAAGTTCCACGACGGCACCGACTTCAACGCCGCTGCGGTCTGCTTCAACTTCGACCGCTGGTTCAACATGAAGGGCGCCGCCGCCCAGTCGCAGATGCTCTACTACATGGACGTCTTCGGCGGCTTCGCGAAGAACGAGAGCGCCGACGCCGGCGACCCGGTCTACAACAAGTGCGAGGCGAAGGACGACGGCACGGCCGTCATCACGATGAACCAGTACAAGGGCGCCTTCCCCGGTGCCTTCGCGCTGACCGCGCTCTCCATCGCCAGCCCCGAGGCGCTGAAGAAGTACGACGCCGACACGGTCAAGCAGAACGGCGACTCCTTCGAGTACAGCGCGTTCGCCAACGAGCACCCGGTCGGCACCGGCCCGTTCAAGTTCGCCGGCTGGGACAAGGCCAAGGGCGAGATCACCCTCGAGCGCAACGCCGACTACTGGGGCGAGAAGGCCAAGGTCGACAAGCTCGTCATCAAGGTCATCAAGGACGAGAACACCCGCAAGCAGGAGCTGCGCGCCGGCACCGTCCAGGGCATCGACTTCCCGGCCCCGGCCGACCGCAAGGCGCTCTCCGGTGAGGGCTTCCAGGTCCTCGACCGCCCGGCGTTCAACATCCTCTACCTGGGCATCAACCAGAAGAACCCGAAGCTGAAGGACCTGCGGGTGCGTCAGGCGATCGCCTACGCCCTCAACCGTCAGCAGCTCGTCCAGACCAAGGGCCCGGGTGGCACCAAGGTCGCCGACGAGTTCATGCCGGACACCGTGCTCGGCTACGCGCAGGACGTGCAGAAGTACGAGTACAACCCGGAGAAGGCGAAGCAGCTGCTCAAGGAGGCGGGCGCCGAGAACCTGACGCTCAACTTCTACTACCCGACCGACGTCTCCCGGCCGTACATGCCGAACCCGCAGGAGATCTTCACCGTCCTCGCCAACGACCTGCAGGCCGTCGGCATCAAGGTCAACGGTGT
Source organism: Micromonospora mangrovicola (assembly GCF_047200535.1). Lineage (NCBI taxonomy): Bacteria > Bacillati > Actinomycetota > Actinomycetes > Micromonosporales > Micromonosporaceae > Micromonospora > Micromonospora mangrovicola. The sequence continues at coordinate 16,051 of NZ_JBJZOG010000122.1, forward strand.
GGCCCGCCCGTGGAACGGTGGCTACAAGGACGACGTGCAGCAGTTCGGCAAGCACGACCTGCACCTGCTCGGCTGGACCGGTGACTACAACGACCCGGGCAACTTCGTCGGCACCTTCTTCGGCCGCGCGAAGGTCGAGTTCGGCGACCAGTCGGTGACCGACATGTTCGCGGCCATCAGCAAGGCCGACGGCACGGTCGACGAGGCCGGCAAGAAGGCCGCCTGGGAGCAGGTCAACCGCGACATCGCCGCCAAGTGGCTGCCGGCCGTGCCGATCTGGCACGCCCCGCCGGCCATCGTGGTCACCAAGGACGTCAAGGGCCTGATCGCCAGCCCGCTGACGGACGAGCGGTTCAACACCGTCAGCGTCGGCTGAGGACGCCGCTGACCCGCTGACGCCGTACGCGAG
>NZ_JBJZOG010000123.1:0-16233 GCF_047200535.1 Micromonospora mangrovicola
ATCGCCGGGCCGGTCTCTCCGGCCACACCAATGACCGTAGGAGTTGACGCAGCGGCAAGCGCAAGAGACCCGGCACGCACCGCTCTCACCACGCTCAGTAAGCGCGACAGGTCCGCCGCTCGCATGAACCAATAATCATCTACAGGCGCTGTTCGAACCACCTACTGCCGGGCTCTCCTAGTACCGGGCTCGCGGGGTGTGGAAGCAGCGCGATGACGTGATCTGGCGAAAGGACCAGGGCACCTGTCGCCGGTTTGGCGGCGGGTGCCCTGGCGGAAGCACTCCACCGGACTGGCGTCACGGTTCGGTGACTGAGCTGCACGGAAATCGGGGTTGACTCGGCGGGTGTTCCCGGGGCGTACTCGATATACGTTCCCGCACCGCCGGCTGGCACGGTCGGCCAGAAGGAGGCGCGCAGGCACTCTCAGGACCGGGTGCCTGCTGTTGCTCGCGCTGGCGTTGCGGAGGACATCGGAAGATGGGAGGTCCCACATGAAGGACCACGCGTCGGCGAGTTGAGCCGCGCCACTGTGGCGCTTGTCGAGCGCTGCCGGTGGCGAGAGTCGCGACCCCTTGTGGCTCGGCTTGGCCGTCTGCCCCGATTTCCGCCCGCTGACATCAGCCTGCAGTACGGGTTGTGGCAGCACCTGCTGCCCGGCTGCCTGCCCCTGCGAGGGCTTGGGTTGTTCGTTGGCTCGATCGCAGTGAGGCATTGACCAACCTCCGCACGCACAAGCGGTTCCGCCTTGCCGGGCAATCCCCGGCAGGGGTCGCGCCCGCCCGCGAACTGGCCCTGTGCGGGTAGGCGCGACCTGGACGGCATCCGCCGTCGCTCTTGAATCCCTACACACGAAGCTGGAGCACGAACATGATCCCAGCCCTCATCAATACAAACAGGCTGGCGGCTGCCTTCGCGGCCCACCGGCCCAGGGCGACGCCATTCGACGCTCCATCCGGGCGCCGTGTCGACAGGTGGTGGGCCGTTGGCACCACCTGAGCAGCGGCCGCCTGACCTGCCCAACGAGGTGCGGTCGGGGCGCGAGCGGCTGGAGAATCGGATCCAGGTTCTGATCATGCTGTTGATCGGCGGCGCGGCCGGCGCAGCCTCGTTCCGCCATGTCCATGACGTCGCGGCGGCGCACGGCCAGCCGGGCTGGCTCGCCTGGGCCGACGCGGTCGTCCTGGAACTGGCCTCGATCGCCGCCGGACTGGAACTGCGCCGCAACCGGCGCCTGGGCAAGAGCGTCGTGTTCCCGGCGACCGTGCTGACGGTGGCGGTGTTCCTGTCCCTGGCGGCCCAGGTCGTGGAGGCGGAAGCGTCCGTGATCGGCTGGGTTGCCGCCGCGCTGCCGGCGCTCGGGTTCCTGACGATGGTGAAGATCGCCCTCGGCCGCGCCGACCCCACCCCACCTGACCACACCGCCCGGCCCACACCGGGCGAGCCAGGACCACCGCTGGTCGTGGACACCGCGGTCCCGGACACCGGCGAGCCGGTCCCCGGACCGCCGCTGTCGATCCCCACGAGCAGTGTCACGGTCCGGGACCGCACCGCCGCGGTCCCGGCTACAGCGGACCAGGACCCTGCAGTCCCGGACCGCCGCGGCAGCGGCCCGCCGGTCCGGGACCGCGGCCCGGAAATCACCGCGCTGGTCCCGGCCGCCCGGACCGCCGCACACACGCTCGCCACCCACGGGACACCGCTGTCCCGCAAGGAACTCGCCCGGCAGCTACGCGCGGACGGGCACCACCTGTCCAACGCCACCGCCTCAGCGCTCGTGCGCGTCCTGCGCGCCGAGGCCGTCCCACCGATCCCGGCCTCGCCGAACCTGTCTCGGCAGGAGGCCGCGTGAGGGAACGACGACCTGCGACGTCTGTCAGACCAAGCCGCCCCTGTCAGATCAGCGCCGGGCAGGAAGGCCGTCTCCTGACAGAACCTGACCCGACCTGTCGGAGCGAACACCGCCCCGTCCGCCACGGTGCAGCAGCCAGCGCACCTACTGCCCCTCTTACCCGCATGCGGGGCGTCAAAGGAGCAACGAGAGTGCTGACCCAGCTCGACGATCCCCACCCGCGCCGCCGGCGCTGTCGCCGACCCCCATCGCGGGCCCTCTCACACGACGGTCACAGCGGTGTGAGCGGCCATGCCGGTGTCGGTGTCGATCCCCGGTTCACCGTCCGCCTTGATACTGACCCCCAAGCCGACCCCTCGTGCTCGCTTACAGCCCAGGTCAGGCCCACTTTCAGCGGCGCCGACCGGTTCCAGACACACCCTCATGTGTGGGGTGTCCCCCCAGGGGCCGCCCGTGCGTAAACCGCTACCGGCACCGGATCCGCTGCTGCGCCTGCAGGCCAGCATCACCGCCCGCGACGACCGGCTCCTCGGCTGGCTCTACGACCACGGGCTGCTGACCACCGACCAGATCGCCGCCGCCCTGTTCCCGTCCCTCGATTTCGCTCAGCGCCGGCTACGCCGCCTCACCGGCCTTCGCGCGGTGGACCGGTTCCGACCCAACAAGCCCGACGGTGGCTCCTACCCGTACCACTACGTCCTGGACCAGCTCGGCTACAGCCACGTCCGCGCCCAGCGCGGGCTCGGACCACCACGTCGGGACCAGGCCCGGCACCGCAAGCAATCTCTTACCTCGCGCCCGGATCTGCCCCATCTGCTTGGCGGCAACCAGGTCTTCGTCGATCTGGCCGCCCACGCCCGCACTCACCCCGACAGCCGTCTGGAGCGCTGGCGGCCCGCGTCCGCTTTCCACGACCCGGGCGTGTTCTACCGCAGAGGCGGGGACCCGCAGATCATGGTCCACGGACCGAGCGGCTTGCCACGCCCGGACGGTGCCGGGGTGTGGACCGAGCTGGACCGTTCGGTGCCGTTCTTCCTTGAATACGACACCGGCCGCGAACGCCTCGACATCCTCACCGAGAAGATCGCCAAGTACGAACGCCTGTCTGCGATGAGCGCTTGGGCGTGGCCGGTGCTGTTCCACCTACCGTCGGCGCGACGTGAGGCGAACCTGCACCACCGCCTCGCCGGCACCACGCCAAGAGCGTTCATCGCCACCACCACCGCCGACCTACGCACCGCCACCGACAGCAGCCCCGCCGAGCAGGTGTGGCAACTGATCGGTCTCAGCGCCGGCCGTCACCGCCTCATCGACCTGCCCTACACCGACACCCACCACGACACCGAGTTCCCCACCCCCACGTCGCCCGGCCCGAATGGGCGGGCAGCCTGATGGCCGCGACCAGGTGGCGCGTCGCGCGGCGTGTGAGGATCAAGAAATCCATCGATGGGACACCCTGTCCGGGAACGTTGCCCGCCGTCACCTTTTGCTGAACCGACAAAGATCCTTGCTACTTCGTATTTCCGCGGCACACCATCGCCGGGGCGGACAGCGGCCGCCCGACCAGCGAGGAGGGGCAAGATGACCGAGCACGGGGCGCATCCGGTGGACCCGGCCACCGCCCGACACTGGGACGACCTCTACCACCAGCGCGACCGGGTGTGGAGCGGCCGGGTCAACGCCGTCCTGGCCGAGGTGGTGGACCCCCTCCCGCCCGGCACCGCGCTCGACCTCGGCTGCGGCGAGGGCGGTGACGCGATCTGGCTGGCCGATCGGGGCTGGCGAGTCACCGCCGTCGACGTTTCGACCACCGCCCTGGGCCGGCTCACCGCCGAGGCCACCCGGGCCGGGGTGGCGTCCCGGATCACCGTGGCCCGGCACGACCTGACCCGAAGCCTCCCGCCGGGCCGGTACGACCTGGTCTCGGCACAGTTCCTCCAGTCCCCGCTGGAGCTGCCGCGCCACGTGGTGCTGCGCGCCGCGGCGCGGGCGGTCGCGCCCGGCGGCCGGCTGCTGGTCGTCGAGCATGGCGCGCCGCCGCCATGGGCCCGCGACAGCCACCCGCACGCCCACTTCGCCAGCCCGGAGGAGATCCTCGCCGCGCTCGACCTCGACGCCGACGGCTGGCACACCGAGCGGCTCGAGGCCGCGAACAGGACAGGCAACGGCCCAGATGGCGAGACGGGCGTCCTCGTCGACCACGTTGTCCTGGTTCGCCGTGGCCACGATGGGCACTGAACGTGTGACGATGCCGTAGCAACCAGAAGGGAGCCTGTTGTGGCGACATTCGTGACCATCGGATACGGGGACCAGAAAGGTTACGACAGCACCGACGCTGCGGTACGCGACGAGGCGCACGCCCATGACATGCGCCTGCGCGAGGCGGGGACCGTGATGGGCATTGCCGGCTCCCCCGTACAGGTGCGAAACGCCAACGGCGCCGGCATGACCGTGCAGAGCGGCTCGTTCCTGTCCTCCGCCCTGCCGGTGGCCGGGTTCGCGATCGTCGAAGCCGAGACGCTGGAGGAAGCCATCCAGGTCGCGTCGAGGACGCCATGCGCAGTCGCGCAGGGAGTCGTCGAGGTCTGGCCGTTGCGGGAGGCGCCGTAAATCCGCGCGAAGCCGACGCCACTCGACACCGAGCCGAATCGTGGCTGAAGCAGCTCGTCGGATGGCGCTTGCCGCAGCGGACTGACGGGTTCGCGGCGGGCCGCGGTCAGCCCGCCGACCTCCGCGCCGCCTCGGCCGACTGCCAGCGGCGCAGGGCGTCCTTGATCCGCCGGTTCTCGGCTCGCGCCTCGTCCCGTTCCCGGGCCCGCTCCCGCAGCTCGTAGGCCAGCCGGTGCAGCAGCGCGTCGACGTCATCGACCCGGTAACCGCGCCGGCCCGTCGGCAGCCGCAGCGCGGCGATCCGGTCCGGGGTGAGCGGGCCGCGCAGGGCGTGCCGACTGCGGTAGACGGTCATCGCCACGGGATCCGATCCGGCAGATGGATCCGCTCGCCCGGCACCCCGGCGGCGAGCAGCCGCAGCCGCGTGCCCGCCAGCATCGCCGACGGCCCGCACACGTACACCTGCTGTTCGGGCCGATGGTGGTCGAGGGCGACGGTCAGCGCGTCACCCCGCTCCCCCGGCTCGGCGAGCGGGTCGTGGGAGAACGCCGGCACGACAGTCAGCCAGTCGTGGGCCTGCTGGAGCCTGTCGAGGGTGATCGCGTCGTAGAGGCTCGCCATGTCCCGGCTTCCCACGATCAGCGTCACGCGCCGGCCGTCCGGGGCGGCGGCGACCTGCTCGACGATCGCGCGCAGCGGCGCCAGCCCGGTCCCGCCGGCGATCAGCAGCAGGTCCCCGCCGTGCAGGCTCAGCCCGGTGTCCGCCGGCGGGCCGAGGTGGAGCAGCTCTCCGAGGCGTACCTGATGGACCAGGCTGGTGGAGACGGCGCCGCCGCGGACCGCGCGGACGTGCAACTCGACGGTGCCGTCCGGGCGCGGCGCGTTCGCCGGGCACAGCCAGCGCCACCGGCCGGGCCGGCGCGGCGTGCAGACCGGCACCGCCTGGCCGGGCCGGCAGGGCAGCCGCCGCCACGGCCGTACCGTGAGGACGGCGACCCCGTCGCAGGCCAGGTCGTGATCGAGCACCTCGACCGGCCACCACGCCGGGCCGTCCCCTGCTTTCGTGGCCGCCCGCTCGACTTCCTGCCAGGGCACGGTGGTGCGTAGCGCGTCGTCGATGACCGCCTGGTGCTCTGGCCGCAGGCCGAAGCGGCGGTACGCGCGGCCCAGGACGCTCAGCAACGCCAGCTTCTCGGGACGGTCCGGCCGATCGGTGAGCCGGCGCAGGGCGGCCTCGACCAGCGGGGCGTCCCGCTCGGGCAGCAGGCCCGGACAGCGGTCCTCGACCTCCTCCCAGAACGAGCGCCGCCGCAGGTAGCTCTCCGCGCGGCGGTGCTCAGCCTCCGACCAGCCCAGGTGTGGCAGCTCGGTGTTGGTGGTCAGTGATTTTGCCACCTGTTCCGTCAGCCGGTCCCGGTCCACCCCGATCAGGTACGGGGACAGCTCCGCGTCCGCCGCGACCAGGCTGAGCCAGCGGGCGACCGCCTCCTCCTGTTCCCTCACGGCTGCACCGCGAGTTGATCCGCGGTGAGGCCGGCGGCGTGGATCGTGGCGTGCGCCCAGCGGGCCAGGCGGCATGGGTACGGGACGCGTTCGCTGCGACACAGCTGGCCTTGCGGCCACGGCTCGGGGGCGTGGACGCGGGCCGCGTGGACGGCGAGAGCCAGGTCCTCGTCGGTGACCGGGGTGAGCACGGCAAATTCGGCGAGTACGGCGGACATCGGTGGGCGCCTCCGGCGGTGGGGTGCATGGAGTGGCACCGGGACGGGCGGGGACGGCCGCCGCCGTACGGGGGAACGACGCGGCCGGAGCCCAGCACCCGCCCCGGGCCATGCGATCAGCCTTGGGCTCGGGCTGAGCAGTAACTACAGCGCCCGCGGAGCCTCGATGACGCAGAAGTGAGGCGTATGCGTACCCGCCCGATCGACGGAGTGCTACTACAGTGGCGGCAGAACGGAGGGAGATCGGGCGTGGCCCTGAAGCGACACCGGCTCTGCCAACGGCGCAAGGCCCTCGGATACAGCCAGGAGCGACTGGCCGAACTTCTCGGCGTGGAGCGGTCGACGGTGGTGCGCTGGGAGAACGCCGAGACGGATCCCCAGCCGTGGCATCGGACCCGAATCGCCTCCGCGTTGGGAGTTACGCTCGAACAGTTCGACGACATGCTCGTTGACGTGTCGGTGGCAGCACATCGAGGGCAGGCCATGGGAGATGACGCACGTAGTCCCGCCTCCGGCGCCACTCGCCCCGAGCTGCTGAACGGCCTCCACGCTCTCCTCACCAACTATCTGTCGGCACCTGACGGGCCGACACCATCGCTTGTCGACGTACGGCGGGCCGTTGGTCGGGTGCACAACCTCTACCAGCGTGCGAGCTACACCTCGGCTGCCCGCCTGCTGGCGGACGTACTCAACCAGGCGACAGCCCTGACCCGCGACGCCACTGGACTGCATCGCAGCAGCGCCTTTCGGCTGCTCGCCGCCGCCTACATCGCAGCGTCGAAACTGGCGGCCAAGGTGGGTGACGGTGACAGCGCCCTGCTGAGCGCTGATCGGGCTTCCACCGCCGCCCGGCTCGCAGACGACCAGGCGTTGTCAGCCGTGGCGGCCTACCAAGCGGCGTGTGGGCTCATGCGGATGCCAGGGAGATTGGCCGAGGCTGAACAGATCGTGCTCACCGGCATCAACCATCTACCTGATGGGGATGGTGATTCAGATCTGCTCTCCGCGCGAGGGGCGTTGTTTCTCCTGGCTGCCGTGATGGCAGCCAAACAGGGCAACCCGAAGGACGCGGGCCGGCTCCTTGCGCAGGCCGGCGAGTTGGCTACGGTGCTCGGCTCGGATCGCAACCGGCTGTGGACCGGTTTCGGTCCGACGAATGTCGTCATTCATGCCGTCTCCGCTGCGGTTCGCGCCGGCAACGCGAACCAGGCGTTGGAGATCGGGGCGCGGCTCGACACGTCGCGGATGCCGGCGGTGCTGATCGGGCGACGGGCGCAAGTACATGTCGACCTGGCGGCAGCGGCGCTGATGTCATCCGGGGCCCGATCGGTCTCTGTCCTGCATTTACTTGAAGCCGAGCGGGTGGCCGCCGAGGTGGTGCACGCTAACGTGCAGGCGCGGGCGTTGCTGCTCGACCTGTTGGCCAAGGAGCGGCGAGCGGCAACGCCGGGGCTGCGGCCGTTGGCGGAGCGGGCTGGGTTGCTGGCTTGACTCAGCGGGGTGTGCTGGCTCTGGTTGTCTGTGCAGCTCCGCCGGTGCTGCGGATCGGGGAGCTGATAGAGCTGCTGCAGGAGGACGGGTGGACCGTCTGTCTCACCGCTACCCCGACGGCTGCAACCTGGATTGACCGCGAGGCGTTGGCGCGGTTGACGGGGTATCCGGTGCGGGTGGAGTGGCGGACGCCGGGCGACCCGGAGCCGCATCCGGCGGCCGATGTCGTTGCCGTAGTGCCCGCCACATTCAATGTGATCAACAAGTGGGCTCAAGGGATCAACGACACGGTTGCGCTCGGCATCCTCAACGAAGCGCTCGGGTCTGGCCTACCCCTGTACGCGTTTCCGAACGTTAAGGTCCAGCTGGCTGCGCACCCACGGTACGACGAACATTTGCGGCTACTTCAGAAGGCCGGCGTCAGCGCGTTGCCACTCACCGTCGAACTCGATTGGCGGGTCGTCACGGACAGCCTCCGAGGCACTACGTAGTGGCCCCCCACGGTGGCGGCGGCCCGATCAGTCCCGCCTTCTAGCCCGGAATACTGAGGTGGCCGATTACGGGACGGTTGTGGTTGGGACAGCAGGCGGCCTGTGCGGCTGGTTAGCTTGCGGCGTGGCGGATCCTGAGCGGGGCATCTACGAGCACCTAATCACCTACCGACTCGCCGAGCGGCTTCAGCACGTCGACCCCGCCCTGATCCAACAGGCCAAGCTCAACCCAGCCGACGCGCACGACATCCTCGCTCGGCACATCGCGACGCTCGCTCGTCGCGCCCTCCTCGCCGTTGGTGGGGACGACGAGAAGCTCGCCCGCCAGGTCGAGCTAGCCAACCGCATCGCCGAGAGCATCGCCCAGGCCGAACCCCGTGCCGTCGGCGCCGACGACCAGGTCGCCGACGCGCAGCGCCTGCTGCACGCCATCGCCGCCCCGCCGACGCCGCCCACCGCGCCCATCTTCCCCGTACGCCCAACCACCCCGCTCTCCACCGGCGCACTGCTGGTCAATGGCCGCCACCAGCCCCGGATCGGCCACGAGGTCACCCACGAGATGGCCTCCGCCGACGGGGTCGACCTGCTCTGCGCGTTCATCAAGTGGCACGGCCTGCGCATCATCGAGCCCGCGATTCGCGACCTGATCGCCCGCGGCGGCCGGCTGCGGGTCATCACGACGACGTACCTGGGCGCAACTGACCAGCGGGCCCTGGATCGGCTCGCCGAGCTCGGTGCCGAGCTCAAGGTCTCGTACGAGACCAGAACCACCCGGCTGCACGCGAAGGCGTGGCTGTTCCGCCGTAGCAACGGCGCCACCACCGCATACGTCGGCTCGTCCAACCTGTCCAAGGCAGCGTTGGTCGACGGCGTGGAGTGGAACGTCCGGATTTCAAACCTGGAGCAGTCGCACGTCATCGACACCTTCGAGGCGACGTTCACCGACTACTGGAATGACTCGGCCTTCGAGGCGTACGACCCAGCCAAGGACGCCGACCGGCTGCGCATCGCGCTCCGCGGCGAGCGCCCCAACGAGGCGCCCACCGAGATCGCGAACCTGGACGTCCGGCCGTTTCCATACCAGCAGGAGATCCTCGACGACCTGGACGCCGAGCGGCTAGTGCACGGCCGCTGGCGCAATCTGGTGGTGATGGCGACCGGCACCGGCAAGACCGTGGTGGCCGCGTTGGACTACCGGCGACTGCGTAAGGCCGGCCGCGTCGACTCGTTGCTCTTCGTCGCACATCAGGAGCAGATCCTGCGGCAGAGCCGCTCGGTGTTCCGGCAGGTGATCGGAAACGGCAGCTTCGGTGAGACCCTGGTCGGCGGCGATAGGCCGCAGGACTGGAAGCACGTCTTCGCCTCGATCCAGTCGCTGCATCGGCAGGAGATCGACCCCGAGGCGTACGACATGGTGATTGTCGACGAGTTCCACCACGCCGAGGCGCCGACGTACGCCCGACTGTTGGAGCGGCTGCGGCCGCGCGTACTGCTGGGGCTGACCGCGACCCCCGACCGGAGCGACGGTGGCGACGTGCGCCGGTGGTTCGATGGCCGCGCCTCTGTGGAGCTGCACCTGTGGGAGGCGTTGGAGCGGCAGCTGCTGTGCCCGTTCCAGTACTTCGGGCTGCACGACGACGTTGACCTGTCGCAGCTGCGCTGGAAGCGCGGGCAGGGGTACGACCCGGCCGAGCTGGACGGCGTTTACACCGGCAACCATGCCCGGGCTCGGATGATCCTGCGCGCGGTACGCGACACCGCCGATGTGGGGCGGATGCGGGCGCTCGGGTTCTGCGTGAGCATCGGGCACGCCGAGTTCATGGCGGACTGGTTCACCCGGCACGGCGTACCGTCGGCGGCGGTGACCTCGCGCGTCGGTCGGGCTGACCGTCACGCGCTGATCGATCGCTTCCGTAAGCGTGAGCTGCGGGTGCTGTTCACCGTCGACCTGTTCAACGAGGGCGTCGACCTGCCGATGGTCGACACGATCCTCATGCTGCGTCCCACCGAGAGCGCCACGATCTTCCTGCAGCAACTCGGCCGTGGTCTGCGCCTGGACGACGACAAGCCCTGCCTGACCGTGCTCGACTTCATCGGCGGCCAGCACGCCAATTTCCGTTTCGACCTGCGCTGGCGGGCGCTGACCGGCGTCAGCCGGCGGGCCGTCGAGGCGGCCGTCCGGGATGACTTCCCGTCGCTGCCGAGTGGCTGCCACATCGAGCTGGACCGGGTGGCGAAGGAGGTCGTGCTCGCCAACCTGAAGTCGGCGCTGCCGACCTCGAAGAACGGCCTGGTGGCGGAGCTGCGGCAGCTCGGTGACGTGAGCCTCGCCGAGTTCCTGGGCGAGGCCGGCCTGGAAATCGAGGACGTTTACCGGTCGGCGAGCGTCGGCGGGTGGACTGGGCTGCGCCGCCTGGCGGGTGTCGACACCTCGACCGCCGGGCCGGACGACCGGGAACTGGGCCGTGCGATCGGGCGGATGCTGCACACCGACGACGTAGACCGGCTGAACCTGCTGGCCCGGGTCGCAAGCGGCGAACGCCCTGGCGGCGGCCGGCTGCTGGCCATGCTGCACTTCAGCATCTGGGGGCCATCGGTGCCGCTGACTGAGCGCGACGCCCGGCTGGGGCGGCTCTGGGCGGAGCCGGCGCGCTGCGCGGAGCTGCGCCAGGTCGCCGAAGTGCTGCGCGACCGGATCCACCGGGTCACGGAGGAACCGGAGTCGGCACGGGTGCCGCTGCGAGTGCACGCCCGCTACAGCCGCAACGAGGCGTGTGCGGCCTTCGGGATGGCGAACCCGGGGTCGCTGCGCGAGGGGGTTAAGTGGCTGCCGGATGAGCAGGCCGACCTCTTCTTCGTCACCCTGGTCAAGTCAGCGGAGCACTACTCCCCCACGACCATGTACGCCGACCGGGCCATCACCGACCGCCTGTTCCAGTGGGAGTCGCAGAGCACCACGTCGTCGGCATCCGCGACCGGGCAGCGCTACATCAACCACGCCGAGCGCGGATCGACGGTGCACCTATTCGTCCGGGAGACCAAGGTCGCCGACCGCGACCTGGGCGTGCCGCCGTATCTGTATGCGGGGCCGATGACGTACCAGGAGCACGTCGGCGACCGGCCGATGCGCATTCTCTGGCGCCTGCAGCATCCGCTTCCCGCCGACATGTACGCCGCCGCCCGAGCCATCGCCGCGTGAGCACCGGCCAAACGGTGATCGTCAACCAGCGGCGACACTCCCGCTCACAGGCGCCGCCCGCTACGCCTCCACCACGCTCGCCGGCTCCTGCGGCACCTCTCGCCCGCTGACCCGCCGCTCGTCCCCGTGCCCCGGCCACCACGCCTTGTGCCCGATCAGCGCGGTCAGCGCCGGCACGAAGAACATCGACATGACGAACGCCGACAGCACGATGCCGATCGCCACTGCGAACCCCATCTGCTGCAGGAATGAGATCGGCGCGAGCATCAGCACCCCGAACGTGCCGGCGAGGATCAGGCCCGCCGCCGCGACCGTCGGCCCGGCATGTTCCACGCCGATGGCGGCGGCCCGGTGCGGCTCGTTGCCCTCGCGCGCCTCCTCTCTCAGCCGGGCGATCATCAGGATGTTGTAGTCCGTGCCGATCGCCACGACGAACAGGTAGAGGATGATCGGCAGCTGGAAAGTGACGCCGGGCTTGCCCTGCAACCCCTGGAAGAGGTAGACCGTCGCGCCCAGGGTGGCGGCGAAGTTGAGCAGCACCGCGATCACCAGGTAGATGGGCGCGACGAGGCTGCGTAGCAGCAGCGCGAGGATCAGCGCGATCAGGCCGGCCGCCACCGGCAGGATCACCGACAGGTCTCGGTTGTTGGCGAAGTTGATGTCCGCGAAGATCGCCGTGGGTCCGCCGACGAGTGCCCGGGTGCCGGCCGGGGCGGCCTGGTGCAGGGCGTCGCGTAGGTCGTCGCGGACGAGGGTGATCGCCTCGTTGGAGACGGGGTTCTTGTCGAGCAGCAGGTTGACCCGGGCCACGCTGGGGTCGTTGCTGCGTTCCGGGGGCTGCGCCTGGCCCACTCCAGGGGCCTTCGCCGCGGCGGCGGCGAAGTCGTTGATCTGCTGCTCGGTCAGCGGGGTCCCGTTGCCGGTGGTCAGGTAGACCTCGGTGGGGGCGAGCGCGCCGGCGGCGAAGCCGCGTTGCAGGTCCTTGGCGGCCTTGGCCGACTCGGTGTCCTGGGGGAAGCCGGCGCTGAAGTCGTAGTCGGCCTTGTAGCCGAGGACACCGGCGGCGAGCGCGACGAGCAGGGCGCCGGATGCCGCGGCGACGAGCGCGGGCCGGCGGCCGATGGCGGTGCCGAGCCGGTGGGACATGGTGGCCTTGGGGGCGCGCTGCCACGCCTTGGACGGCCAGAAGACGTACCGGCCGAGCAGTGAGACGAGCGCGGGGATGAGGGTGAGCGCGGTGACCAGCATGACGCCGACGGCGATGGCGAGGGCCGGGCCGAGCGAGCCGAAGAAGCCCAGGGACGCGAGCAGCAGCACGAGGAACGCGACGATGACGGCTCCGGCGGCCGAGGTGATGACCTCGCCGACCCGTTCGACGGAGACGATCATCGCGGTGCGCTTGTCGTCGCCGGCGCGCAGCCGCTCGCGGTAGCGGAAGAGCAGGAACAGGATGTAGTCGGTGCCGATGCCGAACAGCACGATCAGCAGCACCGTCTGCACGTCCTGGCTGACGTTGAGGTCGAACGCCTTGCCGGCGGCGGCGACGAGCCCGCTGGTGACGCTCAGGACGACGCCGATGACCAGCACGGGCAGCAGCGCGGCGATGGGGCTGCGGAAGATGATCAGGATCAGTCCGATGATCAGGATGATGGTCGCGATGCCGACCACGGAGAACGCCTTGTTGAAGGTGTCCTCGTTGTCGACGAAGCTGGCCACGTCGCCGGCCACGCCGGCGCTCAGCCCGCTGCCCTGAAGCTGCGGGCCGATGGCCGACCGCAGCTCGCGTACGGCGTCGAGCAGCGCCGGGTCGTCGGGGGTGGGCGCGTCGAGCCCGACGCTGACCACCTGCACCGACTTGTCGGGTGCCACGGCCGGCGGGCCGGTGAGGTAGCCGGAGGTGTGCGCGATGTTCCTGCCCTTGAGCGACTGGGCGAGCTCGGCGACCTTCGCCTCGTCGGCCGGCGTGAGCGGCTGCCCGTCGGCGCGCTTGACCACGATGGTCGCCGTGGCGGTTGCCTGCTGCGGGAACGCCTTCTTGCCGAGCTCGGTGGCCTGCACCGACTCGTAGGAGTGGGGCAGGAAGCTCTCCTGGTCGGCGGAGGTGATGTCGCTCAGCGACGGTGTGGTGACGATGATGGCGACGGCGGCGAGCAGCCAGCCGGCGATCACCCACCAGGCCTTGCCTACGACGAATTTGCCCAGCCGCTCGAACATGGTTTCCCCCGTGTGTTCGGCACAACGGATGCTTTGGGGCCTGGAGCGCCGCCGGGGCGCCCGCCCGTCACTCTGCCGGGCAGCCTCCGCTACCCGTTGTGCAGCCTACCTTCGGGGCGCAATCCTTTTCGGACGTCTGGGGATGTGGAAGGGGCGCGTGCGCCTCCAGTCGTTACCAGGTTGACCACGCCCCCAAGGCGTACAGCTAGCCGATGCCGACTCGTTGGACCAATGGTTCGATGAGTGCGACGATGCGCTCCTGGCCGCGCGGGTAGGGCTGCCCGGTGTACCTGGTCGCGATCCGATCGATGACCTCCCAGGCCGCGTCTCCTTCCAGCCACTCGACCACCTGGCCGCGGACGATGACGGGGGTGAAGGGGTCGTCCGGTGGCGTGAGCGACAGGGCGACGCGTGGGTCGCGGCGCAGGTTCCGCGCCTTGCGGGATGCGGGACCGGTGAGGATGGCGACCCGGTCACCTTCGGCGCCGACCCAGAGCGGTACGGAGTGCGGTGATCCGTCCGGAAGGACCGTGGCGAGGTGGGCGACGGCGGTGGTGTCGAGCAGGCGGCGTACGTCGGGTTCGAGCATGTTCTGTCCCTCACTTTTCGATCCGGTAGCGCAGGTGGGTGACCCCGGGTGCGGGCACGGCCTCGACGAGGCTCAGTCCGATGTGGGTGGGCAGGTGCTCGAAGAAGCGGCGGCCGTCGCCGAGGAGCACGGGAACCTGGTGCAGGATCACCTCGTCGAGCAGCCCGGCGCGCAACGCGGCGGTGACCACACCGCCGCCCATGAGCGCGACGTCCCGATCGCCGGCAGCGGCGCGAGCGGTCCCGATGCCGGCTTCGATGGACGTGACAAAGGTCTGCTTGTCCGTCGCCCCGGGTGGCGCCGGACGGTGGCTGACCACGACGAGCGGAGCTGTCGGGTGCGGGCCGGTCCCGCCGAATCCCTCGGAGTCGTCGTACGTGTTCCGCCCGGCGACGACGGCGCCGACGCGCCCCGCGAGGTCGTCGAAGACGGCGCGGCTCGGCTCGAACAGCCGGAAGCCGGGGAACCTCCGGCTCGGGGTGTCGCCGTCGCCGTACCAGCCGAAGAGGATGCCACCGTCACCGAGGCCGTGCCCGGGACCGGGACCGCGTCCGGTGATGAAGCCGTCGACGGAGACGGCCAGTGCGGTGAAGACGTTGCCCACGGCGACGGTGTCCCTTCCGAGTTCCGGCACGAGCCGCTGATCACGCTCGCGTTCGTCATGGCCGGTTGACGACCCAGCTGTGGACGCTAGGGCGGCGCGCGCCCGGCGGCTTGAACGAATCGTGCGCGTCGCGTGCCGGGAGGACGTCGCTACGCTGGCGGCGTGGACCGCGCGCCGGTGTACGACGAGCGCCTCCCGGTGCCTGCCCTGGCGGCGCGGGTCCGCACGGTCTGGGTGCAGCGCACCGGCCCACGGCCGGTGGTGCAGCGCCACCTGCCCGCCGGGGGCGTCGAGCTCCAGTGCCTGATCGGCGGCACGCCCCGTCTGGTCGGCCCGCTCACCCGCGCCAAGGTCGAGATCCTGCCGGCCGGCCTGACGATCGTGGGCGCACGGTTCTGGCCGGGAGCGGCGTCGCCGCTGCTCGACGTGCCCGCCGACGAGCTGGTCGACCAGCTCGTGCCGTTCGGCGACGTGTCGGGCGGGGCGTCGGAGCTGGCAGCCCTTCTGGCGGAGGCTCCCGGGCCGGACGCGGCGCTGCGGTCGCTGCAGCTCGACCTGGTACGCCGCCAGGCGGGTACGCCACCTCCGGACCCGCTCGTGGCCGAGGCGGTGCGGCGGCTGATGCCGTGGCGGCCGACGGGGATCGGCCTGCTGACGGCGGACCTGGCGATCTCGGAGAGCCAGCTGCGGCGCCGGTTCCTGGCCGAGGTCGGCATCGGGCCGAAGACGCTGCAGCGAACGCTGCGCTTCCAGGGCTACCTGGCGTTGGCCCAGGCAGCGGATCCCCGCAGTCGGGTGGCCGATCTGGCGGCCGAGGCCGGGTATGCCGATCATGCGCACCTGGGCCGCGAGTGCCTGCGGCTGACCGGCCTGACTCCGCGGGAGCTGCTCGGCGACGCGGTGGACCGGTGCGGCTGCGGGCACGACCACGCGGCGTCGTACGGACCGCTCCTGGCCGCCCGCCCGACCACCGTGCTGGCGGGCTGAGCCCGCCGAGTGCGGTGGCACGTACCGGTGACAGGCTCCCGGAAGCGGCGGCGACCCGGCGTGCGGGTACGTAGCCTGGCGGCGAGGCACGGTCGGGGAAGCTGTCGGGGGGCATCGTGGCGAACGTGGTCTGGGACGCGCTGGATGGGGTCCGCGAGGTGGAGATCACCGTGACCGGCCGGAGGACCGGGCGGCAGATCTCCCACCCGGTGTGGTTCGTGCTGGACGAGGACAGCGTGTTCCTGGTGCCGGTGACCGGCTCGGACAGCCAGTGGTACAAGAACGTCCGGCAGACGCCGATGATCGAGGTGTCGGCGAACGGTACGGCGTTGAGTTCGAGCGCCACCCCGATCACCGACGCCGACCGGGTCGACCACGTGGTGGAGCTGTTCAAGGCCAAGTACGGCGCCGACCAGATCGAGTCGCTCTACCCGAAGCACGACGTCGCGGTCCAGGTCCCGCTGGGCTGACGGCGCG
>NZ_JBJZOG010000124.1:0-16008 GCF_047200535.1 Micromonospora mangrovicola
CTGGCCGCCGATCCGCTGGTTCGCCGGCCTCGATGTGCTGCTGCGCGACGACGGCGGGACGTGGCTGTGGGTCCACGGCCGGACCCCGGCAGCGGTGAAAGCCGTGCGGCATCGGTTGCCCGGCGAGTGGCTGATGGCCCCAGACGACGAGGACGGCGAGGGCTGAGGCGTCGGGCGAAACCAAGGTGGGGATCTCACCAGGGACGGCGGGCAGCCGCTGCCGCTGGTCCGACTGCTCACGGACGCGCTCGCCCCCCTGGCCGTCGGAATGCTGGTCGCGCTGGATAGACAGGGCTTCGCGTGGTGTTGGCGGTCAGGGTTCGTGGTAGCCGGCCCATGAGCCGCGAACGTGGCCGATGTGGCGTCGCATCAGCGCCGCCGTCCCCGGCACATCGCCGGCCACCACCAGATCGACGATCTGCTCGTGCTCGGCGGCCGAACGCCCCAACTCGCCACGCTCGGCGAGCCCTTGCAGGCCGTACAGCCGGCTGCGGGCCCGTAGGTTCCCGACCACGTCAATGAGATGCCGGTTGCCGGCGAGGGCGAGCAGCGAGAGATGGAAACGCCGGTCGACCTCGACATAGCCGATGAGGTCGCCGGTTTCGGCGAGCCGCTCCACCTCCATCGCCAGGGGACGCAGTTCCTCGACCGCTGCCCGGGTGGGCTCGTTGATGGCCCGGGCGATCTCGGCCACGGTGGGCACCTCGATCAGCGCACGCAGCGAGGTGATCTCGTCCAGGTCCCGGTCACTCAGCTCCTTGACCCGGAAGCCCTTGTTCCGGACGATCGTGACCAGTTCCTCGTTGGCGAGGTCGAGCATCGCTTCGCGCACCGGCGTGGCGGAGACACCGAACTGCTCTGCGAGTGTCGGCACGGAGTACAGCACGCCGACGCGCATCTGCCCCGTGATGACCGCGCCACGCAGGACATGGGCGATCTCCTGCCGAAGGTTGGGCCGGCCCCCTAACTGCGGCAAAGAGAGCGCGTCCGGGGCCAGGCGCCCGGTGGCGTCCGTCACGGTGTCACTCCTTGTTCTCTTCATCGCAGCGTAAATCCCAGTCCGACGGGATCGTTGGCCTCAAGGACGAAATGGTGTTCACCAGTCCGGTAGGCCATCCCTCGCACCTCTGAAACGTAGGCCGGACGACCCTCTGCTTCCAGCTCCTGCACGACGCGGCCCAGGAACCGTGTGCCGACCACCGAGTCGTGCGTTAGCACCTGGTCAGGGGCGAGTTGCCCCGTTGATGCTAGCAGCGCGATCCGCGCGGAGGTCCCTGACCCACAGGGTGACCGGTCCGCCTCACCGTCGGCGAAGACGGTGATGTTGCGCTGGTGCGGGCCGCCGGACCGCCGGCCGAGATCCTCGAACAGGATTGTGCCGTAGATTCCGTCGAGCCGCGATTCGCTCGGATGCCGGGCCCATTCGGTCCCGTTGAGTTTCCATTTGATTTCCCGGCCGAGTGCCAGCAGGTCACCGTAGTGCTCTGGGCTGACCGGGAGCTCGAGGGCTGAGGCGTCGACGGAGGCGTAGATCGCGCCCCCGTAGCTGACGTCCGCGCGTACCGGGCCCCGGCTGGTGTTCACGGTGATGCCCTGACCCAGTACATACGCGGGCACGTTGCGGAAGCTGACCTCGCGCACCTCGCCGGCCACACAGGAGACTGTGGCCGTGACGCGACCTGACGGTACGTCGATCACCACGTCGGTCTCCCCGTCCGGGCGGACGTCCACGAGCCCGCTCCGGACGGCCCACGCACCCAGCGCGATGGTGCCGTGTCCGCACGCCGTCGAGTAGCCGTCCTTGTGCCAGAACAGCACCCCGAAGTGTGCGCCCTCGTCGTCTGGCGGCACGACGAAGCAGCCGTACATGTCGGCGTGGCCACGAGGTTCGTTGACCAGGAGCCGGCGCACCGCGTCGACCTGTTCGTCGCGCTGGGCGTGCTCGCGCCGTTCCAGCACGGTGGCGCCGGGAATCTCTGGGACGCCTTCGGTGACGATGCGGAACGGCTCTCCCGCCGTGTGGTAGTCGGTCGCGCGAATGTCCAGCATCGCCTCAGGCCCCCAGGTACGCCTCGACCACGCGGGAGTCGCGCGCGAGTTCGCTGGCCGCCCCCTGCAGGCTGATCACACCGTTCTCCACCACGTACGCGCGGTGAGCGATCTTGAGCGCGGCGCGGGCGTTCTGCTCGACGAGCAGCACCGACGTGCCGTCAGCGTTGATCCGGCGGATCAGATCCATGATCTGGGCCACCACGAGTGGCGCGAGCCCCATCGAGGGCTCGTCCAGCATCAGCAGTTTCGGCCCGGCGACCAGCGCGCGACCGACGGCGAGCATCTGCTGCTCGCCGCCGGACAGGTAGCCGCCCTGCTGGTTGCGCCGCTCGGCCAGCCGGGGCAGCAGGGAGTAGACCTCGTCGATCCGGCGGTTGACCACGGTCGCGTCCTGCACCAGGTAGCCACCGAGCTGGAGGTTCTCGTGAACGGTCAGCCGGGAGAAGATGCGGCGCCCCTCTGGCACGTGCACCACCCCCGCGCCCACGATCTCCCAGGGCTTGGCTTTGGTGATGTCCGTGCCGAACGCGCGCACGGTGCCGCCGGTGGAGCGCACCACCCCGGAAACCGTGGCGAGGGTACTGGTCTTGCCCGCGCCATTGTTGCCGAGCAGAGTGACGATCTCGCCCTCGCCGACGGTCAGGGTCAGGCCCCGGATGGCGTGGACGCGGCCGTAGTGGACGTCGAGAGCGTCGATTTCGAGTGCACAGGGGCCGGTGACCTCAGTCATGGCTCATCTCCTCGCTCGTGGCTTCCTCCGCGTCGTCCTTGCCGAGGTACGCCTCGATCACGGCCGGGTTGCGGCGTACCTCCTCGGGAGTGCCGTCGGCGATCTCCCGGCCGAAGTTCAGCACGACAATCCGGCGCGACACCTGCATGACGAGATCCATGTCGTGCTCGATGAGCACGATGGCGATGCCCAGCACACTGATGCGGTGCAGCAGATCGAGAAGCTCGTTCTTCTCACCGTAGTTGAGGCCCGCGGCGGGCTCGTCCAGCAGGATCACCTTGGGCCCGCGCGCGAGGGCGCGGGCGATCTCGACGCGCCGCTGCTCGCCGTACGGAAGGTTCCGCGCCAGGCCACCACGGTCACCGCGCAGGCCCACGAAGTCGAGCCAGCGGTTCGCCTCGTCGGTCGCCTCCCGTTCGGAGCGCCGGAACCGCGGCGTGTGCAGTAGCGCGTCGAAGGCGTTCTGCCGCAGCCGGAGGTGCATCCCGGCGCGGACGTTGTCGAGCACCGTCAGCTCACCGAACAGGCGCAGGTTCTGGAAGGTACGCGACATCCCCCGGGCCGCGATCGCGGACGGCCGCAGGCCGGTGATGTTCGCGCCTTCCAGCGTGACCGAGCCACCGGTGGCCTTGTAGAAGCCCGTGACGCAGTTGAACGCGCTGGTCTTGCCGGCACCGTTGGGTCCGACGAGCGAGAGGACGTCGCCTTCGTTGACCCGGAAGGTCAGCCCGTCGACGGCCTTCACGCCGCCGAAGTCCAGGTGCAGATCCTGCACCTGGAGCAGCGGTGCGGGTTCTAGCGTGCTCACGGCACCACCTCCTTGGCCTTGTGCATGTCATGCTCCTTGGCCTTGCGCATGTCACGCCGGGACTGCCGTTCCATGGCCCGCGCCGGCCACAGTCCCTGCCGACGGAAGATCATCACGACGATGAGCAGGATCCCGAATACGAAGTACCGGTAGTCGGCGGCCTGCCGGAGAAGCTCGGGCAGCACGCTGATGAAGATGGCGCCCAGCACGACGCCGGGCGTCGAGCCCATGCCACCGAGCACGACGGCCATCAGGATGAGGGCCGACCACAGGAAGGTGAAGCTCGGTGGGGAGATGGCGGACAGTTGGGCGCCGAAGAGGATGCCGGCGAGGCCGCCCCAGATGGCGCCGCCGATGTAGGCGGCGAGCTTCACGCGGTATGTGTTGATGCCCATCGCCTCGGCGGCGTCCTCGTCCTCGCGGATGAACCGCCAGGCGCGTCCGAGCCGGCTGCGTCCGAGCCGCGCCGCGCCGAGGACGGCCAGGGCGACGACGACCACACAGGTGTAATAGAGGCCGACCGGGCTGCTCAGGTCGAGCCCGAGCAGCGTGATGCCCGGGATCCCGTAGATGCCGGACGGCCCACCGGTGATGGTGAGGTTGTTCGCCGTGATCCGGATGATCTCCCCGAAGCCGAGTGTCACGATCGCCAGGTAGTCGCTGCGCAGCCGCAGGGTAGGCCCACCGATCACGATGCCCGCGACCACCGCCGCGACGATGACGACGGGCACGGTGGCCAGCAGCGGCCATCCGTACCTGGTGGCGAGGACACCGCTGACGTAGGCGCCGATGGCGAAGAACGCGGCGTACCCGAGGTCGAGCAGGCCGCAGTAGCCGACGACGATGTTGAGGCCGACCGCGAGCATCACGAACAGCAGCGCGGAGGTCATGACCGACAGGGCGTAGTTGGTCGCGGTGATGAACGGCGCCAACAACGCGACGGCCAGTGCGATCAGGCCGAGGTAGCGGTTCTGCTGGATGCGCTCGAAGAGCCCGCGGGCGCCGGCGGATGACGTTGCGAGATTGGTGGTCATCAGACACGCTCCGTAACGCGCTCGCCGAGGATGCCGGTCGGACGAAGCGTGAGGAAGACGATGAGGAAGCCGAAGGCGAAGACATCGCGCCACTGCCCGCCGATCCAGGCGGTGCCGAAGGATTCGAGCATGCCGAGCGCCAGGCCGCCGAGCATCGCGCCCTTGATGTTGCCGATGCCGCCGATGACGGCCGCGGTGAACGCCTTGAGCCCGATGATGAACCCCATCAGAAAGTCGATCTTCCCGTAGTAACCGCCGGCCATCACGCCGGCGGCGCCGGCGAGGGCGGAGCCGATGAAGAAGGTGCGCGCGATGATGGCGTCGACGTTGATGCCCATGTACAGGGCCGCCGTCGGGTCCTGGGAGATGGCGCGCATGGCCCGACCGGTCCCGGTTCCCATGACGAGCCACTGGAGGCCGGCCATCAGCAGGACCGCGATCAGGATGAGACTGGCCTGCTGGATGGTGATGCGGGCGCCGAGCAGGTCGATCGAGTCGCCCGCCAGCCGGACCGGGTAGACCTCTGGGTTGGGCCCGGCCACCAGGCGCATCCCGTACTCGAGCGCGAACGAGGCGCCCACAGCGGTGATCAGTACGGAGAGTCGGGGCGCCCCGCGCAGGGGACGGTAGGCGATCCGCTCGAGCAGAAGGCCGGCCGTCCCGGTCACCAGCATCGAGATGATCAGGACGATGAGCAGCGCCACGAAGCCGAGGCCGGTCGCCAGCCCGCCGGCGACGCTCAGGACGCCGAAGCCGACGAACGCACCGAGCATGTACAGGTCGCCGTGGGCGAAGTTGAGGAGCCTGATGATGCCGTACACCATGGTGTAGCCCAGCGCGACCAGGGCGTAGAACGATCCGACGAAGAGACCGTTCCAGATGAGTTGGGTCATGGGAGCCCTTCGAGGAACGCCCCGGCGGCGCGCTCCTAGGAGGGCGCCGCCGGGAGCAGACGATCTACTGCAGGGTGTCCTTGAGGACGATCTTGCCGTTCTGCACCGCGAGGATCTGGAAGCCACCGCTGGAGAGCGTGTGGTCGGGCGTGAACTTCAGCGGCCCGGAGAACAGCTGGAAACCGTCGATGCCCTCGAGCGCCTTGATGACGGCGCTGCCGTCAGTCGAGCCGGCCTGCTTGACCGCCTCGGCGGCCACCCGGACGGCGTCGTATGCCTGGGTGGAGTACGGGCCGGGGTCGGCGCCGAACTTGCTCTTGTAGTCCGCGATCCACTTGTCGGCGCCCTGGATCGTGTCCGGGGTCTGCGTCATGGTGGCGAAGACGCCCTCGGCGACCGCGGGGCCGGCGATGTCCACCAGCTTCTGGTCGACCGATCCGTCGGCGACCATGATCTTGCCGGTGTAGCCGGCCTGCCGCAGCTGGCGGATGATGAGGCCGCCCTCCTGGTAGTAGCCGGTCCAGTAGATGAAGTCCGGCTGGCTCTTCAGGATGGCGTGGACGTTGGCGCTGTAGTCGCTCTCACCTGCGGTGACCGACTCGCGTCCCGCGAGCGCCGGCGAGCCCGTCAGCAGCTTGGCGGTGGTGTCCGCGATGTCCTTGGAGTAGCTGGTGTTGTCGTCCATGAGGGCGACCTTTGTGGCACCCACCTTCTTCATGAACTTGAGCCCCGCATCGGACTGCTGCACACCGGTGCCGTTGATCAGGAAGACGTTCTTCTTGTGCTGCTTGACCAGTTCGTTGGAGTTGGCGGCCGGGATGAGCATGGGCACGTCGGCCTTCTCGAAGATCGGCAGCGTCGGGAGCGTCGCACCCGAGCAGTAGCCGCCAACCGAGATCTTCACACCCTCGGTGACCAGCTTGTTGGCGCCCGCCGTGGCGCTCTTGGCGTCGCACGCCTCGTCCTCGACCTTGAGCTCGAGCTTGCGCCCGTTGACGCCGCCCTTGCCGTTGATCTCGTCGACGGCGAGTTGCGCACCGTTCTTCATGTACGGGCCGATGGCCGAGCTGCTCCCCGACATCGGAGTCAGCATGCCGAGGACGATCGGCCCGTTGTCCGACGACCCGCCCCCTCCCGAGGCGAGCCCGTTGCCACAGGCGGAGAGCATCATGGCCGCCACCGCCGCGCTGCCCACGAGGGCGACTCGCGACAGCCGGCGGGTCAGATATGCGGTCATTGTCCAACCCACTTCCTCAAGGACCGACACGCGGACGGCCCAAGTAGCGATCGGTAGCACTGCTGTGTGACGTAGCACCGCACTATGGCACAGGACACACGGTCGCTCCAGAGGTGCACGCCGGGGTGTTACCGAACGTTGATTTGAGGAGGCCGAGCCGCTGTGTGATATTTTACTGCCCCCAACGAAAGGGCTCATTGACATGACCGCATCCCCCGCTGCCCGTACCCGCCCCTGGCACGGCGTGCTCGTCGCGACCGCCCTGCCCTACCGCGACGACCTGTCCGTGGACTTCGACGCCTACGCCGACCACGTGCGGTGGCTGGCCGAGAACGGCGCTCATGGTGTAACCCCGAACGGATCCCTGGGCGAGTACCAGGTGCTGACCCAGGAGGAGCGCGCGAAGGCCGTCGAGGTGGCGATCCAGGCCGCACCCGAGGGCTTCGTCGTCATGCCGGGCGTGGGCGCCTACGGCGCCCTGGAGTCGCGGCGCTGGGCCGAGCAGGCAGCCGAGGCCGGCGCGCAGGCCGTCATGGCGCTCCCCCCGAACGCATACCGCACGGACGAGCGGGCCGTCCTGGAGCACTACCGCGAGATCAGCAAGGCCGGCCTGCCGGTGACCGCGTACAACAACCCGATCGACACCAAGACCGACCTGACGCCTCGGCTCCTCGCCACGCTGTACAACGAGGGCCTCATCGTGGGCGTCAAAGAGTTCAGCGGCGACGTGCGCCGGGCCTACGAGATCTCGGAGCTCGCGCCCGGACTGGACCTGATGATCGGCACCGACGACGTCGTCCTCGAGGTCGGCATCGCGGGCGCCAAGGGGTGGGTCGCCGGATACACCAACGCCTTCCCCCAGTCGACCGTGGCGCTCTACGAGGCCTCGGTGGCAGGGGACCTGGCAACCGCGCTCCCGCTGTACCGGCTGCTGCACCCCCTGCTGCGCTGGGACTCGAAGACCGAGTTCGTACAGGCGATCAAGCTCTCCATGGACATCGTCGGCCGTAAAGGCGGCGTCTGCCGACCGCCGCGGCAGCCGCTGACCGCCGAGCAGGAGCAGTTGGTCCGCGCCGCGACCGAGGCAGCCCTCCAAGCCGGACTGGTCTGAGACATGCGCGCACGACGACTGCTGCACGCCGTCGACTCGCACACCGAGGGCATGCCGACCAGGGTGATCACGGGCGGTGTGGCACCACTGCCCGGCGCCACGATGATGGAGCGCCGCCGCTGGTTCCTCGACAACAGCGACCACCTCCGCACCTTCCTGATGTACGAGCCACGCGGGCACTCCGCCATGTCCGGAGCGATCCTGCAGCCGCCGACCCGGCCCGACGCCGACTGGGGCGTGCTCTACATCGAGGTGTCCGGCTGCCTGCCGATGTGCGGACACGGCACCATCGGGGTCGCCACCGTGCTGGTGGAGACCGGCATGGTGGAGGTGACCGAGCCCGTCACGACGATCCGCCTGGACACGCCCGCCGGCCTCGTGGTCGCGGAGGTCGCCGTCTCCGACGGCGCGGCCAAGGCGGTCACGATTCGCAACGTGCCGTCCTACTCCCACCAGTTGGACGCAACCGTCGAGGTGCCCGGCTTCGGGACGGCCCGCTACGACCTCGCGTACGGCGGCAACTTCTACGCGATGGTCCACCTCGAAGACCTCGGCCTGCCGTTCGACCGGGGACACAAGCAGGCACTGCTGGACGCCGGGCTGGCGATCATGGAAGCGATCAACGAACAGGACCGCCCGGTCCACGTCACCGACCCCGACATCAGCGGATGTCACCACGTACAGCTCATCGCTCCCGGCTCGGACGCCCGGCATTCGCGCCACGCGATGGCCATCCACCCGGGCTGGTTCGACCGGAGCCCGTGCGGTACCGGCACGAGCGCCCGCATGGCGCAGCTCCACGCGCGTGGCGAGCTGGCGTTGCACACCGACTTCGTCAACGAGTCCTTCATCGGGACGCGCTTCATCGGCCGGCTCGTGGAAGAGACCCGGCTCGCCGGCGACGTCACCGCAGTGGTACCGACCATCACCGGACGCGCCTGGCTGACCGGCACGGCCCAGTACTTCCTGGATCCGGACGACCCGTTCCCAGCAGGCTTCCTGCTCTGACCTGACCTCATCCCCACCCAGCCCACGTACCGACGCTGAGGGAGCACTTCGTGATCAAGAGCTACTCACCGCACGCACCCGAAGATCTCGTCGCCGAGGCGCCCGTGGCCCGTGCCGGCGAGGTGGCGAAGGCGTTCGCCCGCGCTCGCGCGGCCCAGGCCCGGTGGGGACGCGGCCCCGCGGCCGCGCGGGCACAGGCACTGTCCGACGCTGCCGACGCGGTGGCGGCAGCGTCCGACGAACTGACCCAACTGGCGGTTCGCGAGGTCGGCAAACCACTCGGCGAAGCGCGCGGTGAGGTAGCTCGGGCGGTGGCCATCCTTCGCTACTACGCCCAGCAGGTGTACGACCCGGTGGGCGCGATGCACGAGCCGTCGACCCTCGGCCTGCTCTTCACCCGGCGCCGACCGCTCGGCGTCGCCGGGCTCATCACCCCGTGGAACTTCCCGATCGCCATCCCGCTGTGGAAGGCCGCACCGGCATTGGCGTTCGGCAACGCCGTGGTGCTCAAGCCGTCGCCGGACGCGACGGCGACGGCGTTGCGACTGGCCACCCTGCTCGACGAGGTCCTGCCCGAGGGGCTGTTCACAGTCCTTGCCGGTGACGGCGACACCGGCCGGGCGATCGTGGCCGAGGCCGACGTGGTGTCGTTCACCGGATCCACGGCGGTCGGTCGCGACGTGGTGCGCTCGGCCGCGGCCCGCGGGGTGCGGGTACAGGCGGAGATGGGCGGCCAGAACCCGGCGATCGTCCTGCCCGACGCCGACGTGGAGTCCACCGCCAAGCAGATCGCCGCGGCCGCGATGGGGTTCGCCGGCCAGAAGTGCACGGCGACCAAGCGGGTGATCGTCGTTGGGGAGGTCGCGCCGTTGCGGGACGCGCTCGTCGCGGCGATCGAGGCGCTGGGGTTCGGCGACCCCGCGCAGGCGACAACCGCGGTGGGGCCGGTCATCAACGAAGCCGCCCGGGACAAGGTGCTGGCCGCCGCCGGCAGCGCGACCGCGGCCGGATCCCGGCTCCTGACCGGCGGCGTGGCGACCGACGACCCCGGCTGGTTCGTCCGTCCGACCCTGCTCGAGGATGTCCCCGCCGACCACCCGCTCTCGTGCGACGAGGTGTTCGGGCCGATCGCCACGCTGCACGCGGTGCGTACGCGCCAGGAAGCGGTCGCGGTGGCCAACAATGTTCCACAGGGACTCGCCGCCGGCGTGTATACGCGCGATCTCACCGCCGCACTCGCAACGGCGGACGCGTTGGAGGCCGGCCTGGTGAAGGTCAACGCACCGACCACCGGGGTCGACTTCTACCTGCCGTTCGGCGGCGAGAAGGCATCCAGTGTGGGCGGCCGCGAGCAGGGCAAGGCCGCGCAGGACTTTTTCACCTCGCTGCACACGGTGACGCTGGCCCCCGGCGAAGGAGCCTGATGCCCGGCGATGACGGCCTGGTCCTCACCGCTGAGGAACAGTCGATGCTGGCCGGAGAGCGGGGCCCGGCCACCGCGATGTGCATGCGGCTGATCGTCGGGGTCGCGCGCGCGAACGAGGCCGAGCGGCTGGTGCCGATCGAGTCAGCGCACGCCGACGGCTGCCTGTACCACGGCGTGGCGGGGCTGGAGTTCACCGAGCGGCTGGTCACCCTCGGCGCCCGGGTGCGGGTGCGCACGACGCTCAACGTCGGCTCGCTCGACCTGCTGCATCCCGGGCTGGTACGCGCCGACGCCGAGGTGGCCGAAAACGGCCGGCGCCTGATGGACGCGCACGTGGCTCTCGGCTGCGAGCCGATCTGGTCGTGCGCGCCGTACCAGTCCGGCCACCGCCCGACAGAAGGCAGCCATGTAGCGTGGGCGGAGTCGAACGCCATCGCCTTCGTCAACTCGGTACTCGGGGCGCGCACGGACCGGTACGGCGACTTCATCGACATCGCCGCCGGCGTTGTCGGCCGGGTCCCCTACTCGGGCCTGCACCTGAGGCGAAACCGCGCCGCCGCGCTGGTGCTCGACTTCTCAGCGATCCCCGCCGCGCTGCTCGACGACGACGTCGCCTGGCCCGCGATCGGGGCGCTGCTCGGCGAACTCGCCGGAACCCGGGTCGCGGCGCTCACCGGTCTGCCGGGCGACCTGAACGACGGCGGGGTCACAGAGGACCGGCTCAAGGCGCTCGGCGCGACCGCCGCGTCCGCCGGCGGCGTCGCGCTGTTCCACGTTGTGGGGGTGACCCCGGAGGCGCCGACGCTGGACGCGGTGCTCGGCCCTGAGGCCACCACGGTGCCGGTGACGGCACACGACCTCAAGCGAGCGCGCGAGCGGCTGAGTACCGCCGCCGCTACGAACTCACTCGACGCCGTCAGCCTCGGCACCCCGCACTTCTCGCTTGCCGAGTTCGCGGCGCTGGCGCTCGAGCTGCGGGGCGGCGCATCGTTCAGCTCGTCGGTTGACGTCTTCGTCTCGACCAGCCGGGCCGTGCTGGCCGAGGCGGAGGCACGCGGGTACGCCGACGCCGTGCGCGACGCGGGTGGCCGCGTCCTCACCGACACCTGCACGTACGTGACGCCGGTGCTGCGCGACGGGATCCGCACCGTGATGACGAACTCGGGCAAGTGGGCCTGGTACGCGCCGGCCAACCTCGGAATCGACACTGTGCTGGGAAGCCTGGCCGAGTGTGTCGCCTCAGCGAGAGCCGGGAGGGTGGTACGCGATGAGCGGCTGTGGGGATGACCCGATGACGCTGCCAGGCCGCTCCCTTCATCCCGGACAGGCGAACGCCGCCGTGCTCGCGCTCGACGAGCCCCTCTCGTTCTGGGGCGGGGTCGACCCTTCCGGGGTGATCGTCGACGCCCACCACCCGCAACGCGGCTCCACGGTCGCCGGGCAGGTCCTCACGATGCAGGCCGGGCGCGGCTCCAGCTCCTCCACCGCCGTGCTCGCGGAGCTGATCCGGTCGGGCCACGCGCCGGCGGCCCTCCTCCTGGCCGAGTGCGACGCGATCCTGGTGATCGGAGCCCTAGTCGCCGCCGAGATCTACGACATCGCACTGCCCATCGTGCAGCTCGCCCACGACGATCTGGCACGACTACACACCGGCACCCGAGCCGCCGTCCTTGCCCACTCCGCACCCCTTGCGGCGACCATCATTGTGAAAAGCCGATGACCGCGACACTGCCGTACCTCGACGAGGCCGACATCTTCGACCTGGTGCCGTTCGCCGATGCCGTCACCGTACTGGCGAAGGCCCTTTCCGGCGGGCTCGATCCGCAGGCGTCCCTACAGCGCTCCATTCACGACGTGGAACACGGCCAACTGCTGCTGATGCCCGCCGAGACCGCAGCCGCCGTGGGCGTAAAGCTGAGCACGGTGGCTCCGGGTAACTCCGACCGTCTGCTCCCCCGCGTCCAGGCGCTCTACGTGCTGTACGACCGGGTCACGCTGACCCCGGTGGCGCTGCTCGACGGCACGGCCCTGACCACGTTGCGAACCCCTGCTGTCTCCGCAGTCGCGGTGGACCACCTCGCCGCGCCCGAGGCGCGGCACCTGGTCGTGTTCGGCTCCGGCCCGCAAGCGTGGGGGCATGTGGAGGCGCTCCGGGCCACTCGCCCCCTCGGCAACGTCACGGTCGTCGGTCGGGACCCCGACCGCGCGGCGGCCCTGATCGCCCGTGTCCGGGACAGCGGTCTGGACGCGCGCGTGGGCAGCCACGACGACGTCGCGGATGCGGACGTGGTGGTGTGCGCCACCACAGCCCGCCAGCCGCTTTTCGACGGCCGCCGGTTGCGCCCGGGGACCTGCGTCGTCGCGGTGGGCTCCCACGAGCCGGACGCCCGTGAACTCGACGACGCGACGATCAGCTCTGCCGAACGGGTGGTGGTCGAGTCCCACGGCGTCGCCCTGCGTGAAGCTGGTGACATCATTCAGGCCGTACGCTCCGGCGTCGTCCGCGAGAACAACCTCATCGAGCTTCGCGACGCGGTGCACCTGGCACCCACCGCCGGTTCATCGGTCTTCAAGAGCGTCGGCATGGGCTGGCAGGACCTCGTGGTGGCCGATCTGGCCTACCGGCGCTGGACGGAGAAAAGGCATGCCTGATGTGGTCATCGTCGGAGCGGGCATCGTGGGGGCGGCCTGCGCCTACTATGCCGCGCGCGAGGGACTGTCGGTGACCGTCCTCGAGCGGGGGACGGTGGCTGGCGGCACCACAAGCCGCGGTGAGGGCAACATCCTCGTCTCGGACAAGGAACCCGGCCCCGAACTGAACCTGGCTCTGGCGTCCCGCACGCGCTGGCTGGAACTGGCCGCCGAGTACGGGCCCGACCCGTTCGAACTCGAAGAAAAGGGTGGCCTGGTGGTGGCCACCTCGGATCCGGGTGCCACGGCCCTGACCCGGTTCGCCGAGGGGCAACGGGCCACCGGCGTGGAGACGGTCGCGGTGAGCGCGGACCAACTCCCCGACCACGAGCCGAACCTCGCCCCGGACCTGCCCGGAGGAGTCCTCTACCCCCAGGACATGCAGGTACAGCCGGTACTGGCGGCGGTGTCGCTCCTCACGGCGGCCCGGTCCCTCGGCGCCACGGTGGTCCGTGGCGAGGAGGTCGTGGCGGCCGAACGGGGTCCGGACGGACGCGTCACGGCGGTCCGGACGCGCACCGGTAGCTATCCCACCAACGCGGTCGTCAACGCCGCCGGAACCTGGGGTGGCCAGGTCGGCGAGCGGCTCGGCGCGCCAATCCCCATCCTCCCCCGCCGCGGGTTCATCCTGGTGACCGAGCCGCTGCCCCGGGTGGTTCGGCACAAGGTGTACTCCGCTGACTACGTCGAGAACGTCGCGTCCGACGTCGCCGGACTGGAGACGTCCACCGTCGTCGAAGGTACCCAGGGCGGAACGGTGCTCATCGGCGCGAGCCGGGAGCGGGTGGGGTTCGACGACACCATGTCCGTGGACGTGCTGCGGCGGCTGGCCTCGCTGGCGGTACGCATCTTCCCCTTCCTCGCCGACGTGAGGCTGATGCGGACCTATCGCGGCTTCCGCCCCTACTGCCCGGACCACCTGCCGGTCATCGGTCCAGACCCCCGGATTCCCGGCCTGTTCCACGCCTGCGGGCACGAAGGCGCCGGCATCGGTCTCGCCCCGGCGACCGGCGAGCTGATCAGCCAGATGCTGACCAACGATCAGCCGGACATCGACCCCTCGGCGTTCGCGCCATCGAGGTTCGCGCAGGTGACCGCAGGATGAGCCAGCCACACTTCTCCTTCGACGGCAGCCAGATCCCCTTCCGGCCCGGGCAGAGCGTGGGCGCCGCGTTGACCGCGGCCGGGGTGCGGTCGTGGCGCAGCACCCGACGCGCCGGCCGGCCGCGGGGGTTGTTCTGCGGTATCGGCGTGTGCTTCGACTGTCTCGTCGTCGTCGACGGGCGCCCGAACGAACGCGCCTGCCTCCGGCTCGCCGAGCCGGGCATGGAGATCAGCACGCAGGAAGGAACCGGTCACGGTGACCTCGAAGTCTGAGCGGATCTTCGACGTGCTGGTGGTCGGCGCCGGGCCGGCCGGGCTGGCCGCCGCGACCAGCGCCACCCGCGCCGGCGCGCGCACGGCCATCGTGGACGCGGGCGTGACGCCCGGTGGCCAGTACTGGCGCCACCCGGCGCCCAGCGAGCGTGGCGTGTCCGCCGCCGAGGTGGCCCACCTTCATCACGACCTGGCGGCATATCACCGTCTTGTGGCCGGACTCCGGGCCGTTGCCCAGTTCTACCAGCACCACGTGTGGACGGTCACCCGCGACAGGGACGGCTTCGTCGTGCACGTGGTCGACCGGACCGGTGGGGGCGAACGAGCCGCCGAGCTCCGCAGCCGTCGGCTCATCCTGGCCCCGGGGGCGTACGACCGCCAGATCCCGTTCCCCGGGTGGGATCTTCCGGGCGTGATGACGGCGGGGGGTGTGCAGGCCCTGCTCAAGGGTCACGGCGTCGTTGCCGGACAGCGGGTGCTGGTGGCCGGAACCGGCCCGTTCCTGCTTCCGGTCGCGGCCGGCCTGGCCGAGTCGGGAGCGAACGTCGTGGGCGTTCACGAGGCCGCCTCCCCGTTGGCGTGGCTGAGTGAGCTCGGCTCCGTGATCCGCAATGTGAACAAGCTCGGTGAGGGCGCCAGCTACGCCCGGGTGCTGGCGCGGCACCGCATTCCGGTCCATACCCGGTCCGTCGTGGTCTCCGCCCACGGCACGGACGCCGTGGAACGGGTCACCACCATGCGATTGGACCACAAGGGCCGGGTGGTACCCGGAAGTAAGCGCACGATCGCGGTGGATGTGCTGGCCGTGGGGTGGGGCTTCACCCCGCAAGTGGAACTGCCGCTGGCGCTCGGCTGCGCGACGCGCGTGGATGTCGACGGGTCGCTGGTGTGCGAGGTCGACGACGAGCAGCGCTCATCGGTCGAGGGCGTCTTTGTCGCCGGCGAAGCCTGCGGCGTGGGCGGCGCCGCGCTTGCGACGGTGGAAGGCGAGATCGCCGGTACCCTCGCGGCCGGCGCATCGTCCGTCGCACCTCGGCTGCGCCGCTCGCGGGCGGCGCTGCGCCGCTTCGCGCAGGCGATGCACCGGTGCCACCCGGTGCCTCCAGGATGGGTGGACCGGCTGTCCGACAACACGACCGTCTGTCGATGCGAGGAGGTTCCTTTCGGGGCACTGCGGTCCGTGCAGCAAGACCTCGACGCGCACGACGGCCGGTCGGCGAAGATGCTCACCCGAGCCGGCATGGGTTACTGCCAGGCACGCACCTGCGGCTACGCCGTCGGATGCATCCTCGGTCAAGAGGCCTCCCGCACCTCCGGCTTCGCCGAACGCCCCGTCTCATCTCCCCTCACCCTCGGCGCGTTGGCAACGTCCTCTCCGAGAGAGAACGACCCACCGCCAGCTGAGTGAGGAGGAACGGTCCGCGTTTCCTCGGGCCATGATCGCACCGCCGATGCGGCCGGGGAGGCCACGAGGGTGGCCGAAAAATGCATCGAAGGCGCGTTCCCAGATTTTCGTCATGCCGTCCATCCTGCATCGACGCCCAAACTGGAGCTCCGAACCACTCAGCGTGCATCCATGCCATGTGGTCACCCGTGAGCTGCCCTGAGCCGGAAATCGTCGGTCGCGCAGCTTCCTTGCGA
>NZ_JBJZOG010000125.1:0-15824 GCF_047200535.1 Micromonospora mangrovicola
GCGGCACACCGAACCCACGACACCCCGACCCGCCGCAACCCGAGCCAACCACCAACCCACGCCCACCCACGGCACCGGCGACGGTCTCAGGGCCACCGGTGCCCACTTTGATCCACTCGGCGTGGTGCAAGTCGCCGGGTGCGACATCCCGAACACCCCGACACGCCGCGAACCGAGTCGATCAAACCTCGGAGCGGCCCCCGACGCGGGCAGGGCGGCGCGTCCACGCCGGCCGGGCTCCCGGCGGCCTCGCCGCCTCTGCCGCCCGCCGCCGGGCCGGAGCGGCAACGCCGCGTGGACCCTCGTCGGTCACGGCTCGAACTTGTAGCCCAGCCCTCGGACCGTGACGATGTAGCGCGGCGCGGACGGCTCCGGCTCGAGTTTCGAGCGCAGCCGCTTGACGTGCACGTCCAGCGTCTTGGTGTCGCCCACGTAGTCGGCGCCCCAGACCCGGTCGATGAGCTGCCCCCGGGTGAGCACCCGGCCGGCGTTGCGCAGCAGCAGCTCCAGCAGCTCGAACTCCTTGAGCGGCAGCTGCACCGGCGCGCCGTCGACGGTCACCACGTGCCGCTCGATGTCCATTCGGACCGGGCCGGCGGCCAGCGTCGGCGCGCCCGACTCGGCCGCCTCCGTGCTCTGCCGGCGCAGCACCGCCCGGATGCGGGCGACCAGCTCACGCGGCGAGTACGGCTTGGTCACGTAGTCGTCGGCCCCGATCTCCAGGCCGACCACCTTGTCGATCTCGCTGTCCCGGGCGGTGACCATGATGATCGGAACGTGCGACCGCTGCCGGAGCTGACGGCAGACCTCGGTGCCCGACATTTCCGGCAGCATCAGGTCGAGCAGCACGATGTCGGCGCCCGTCCGGTCGAACTCGGTGAGGGCGGAGGGACCCGTCGCGGCGACGGAGACCTCGAAGCCCTCCTTGCGGAGCATGTAGGACAGGGCGTCGGAGAACGACTCCTCGTCCTCCACCACCAGTACGCGGCTCAACGGGTGTTTCCTTTCCTGTCGGTCAGACCTGCCGGAGCTCGGCCGGGCCGGCCTCGATCCCAGCGGAGTTGAGTGTCGCCTCCAGGTCGTCCGGGGGACGGGCGGGCAGCCGGAGGGTGAACGTCGACCCCCCACCAAGAGTGCTCGACACATCCACCCGACCGCCATGGTTGCTGGCGATGTGCTTGACGATGGCCAGCCCCAGGCCGGTGCCACCGGTGGCGCGGGAGCGGGCCTGGTCGGCCCGGTAGAACCGCTCGAAGATCCGGTCGACCTCATTCGGGGCGATGCCGATGCCCTGGTCGGCCACGGCGATCTCGACGTGCTCGTCGGTCGCCCTGGCGGTCACCCGGACGGTGGTGTCCTCGCCGGAGTAGTTGATCGCGTTCTCCACCAGGTTCGCCAGGGCGGTGGCGAACTGGCTGTCGCTGCCGTAGACCGTGAGGCCGCGCTCGCCGTCCACGACGATCTCCACATGGCGGGCGGCGGCTGCCGTCCGGGTGCGGTCCGTCACCTCGGCGATCACCCAGTCCACGGAGACCGGCTCGGGGACGGGTTGCGGCTCGGCGCCCTGGAGCCGGGTGAGTTCCAGCAGCTCCTGGACCAGCCGGCCGAGCCGGGTCGACTCGTGCTGGATCCGCTCGGCGAACCGCCGGGCGGCCAGCATGTCCTCGGAGAGATCAGCCGGGCCCTCACCGGCCGGCTCGGTGGCATCCACGAGCGCCTCGGCGAGGAGTTGCAGGGCACCGATCGGGGTCTTCAGCTCATGGCTGACGTTCGCCACGAAGTCCCGCCGGACCCGGGCCAGCCGGTGCGACTCGGTGACGTCGGCCGCCTCGATGGAGACGTAGCCGGCGCCGAGCCCCATCGCGCGCAGGTGCACGCCGAGCGGGTTGTCGCCCGCGCTGTCGCGACCGCGCGGCAGGTCCAGCTCGATCTCGCGCCGCACGCCCGTGCGCCGGACCTGCCCGGCGAGGGTACGGATCAACGGGTGGGCGGCGATGGAACCGGGTGTCGTCCCGGTGCGGAGCAGGCCCATCGCCCGCGCAGCCGGGTTCACCAGCACCGGCACGTCGTCCGGGTCGAGCACCACGACGCCGGCACGGAGCGAGTCGATCGTCTTCCGGCCCAGCGCGGACAGCCCGCCCTGCTCGTCGTCGGGAATCGCGGGCCTCCCTGCACTCCGGCGGGAGCCCTCGCTCCCCGACGTGGCCGGCCGGCGCCGCCGGGCCCGGACAGGGCCGGACAGCAGCAGCCCGGCGACCAGCCCGGTCACCAGAGCCGCGGCCACCACGGCCGCCACCGCCCATTCCACCTGGCGATCGTAGGGTCACTGTTAACCTGGCGATCGGTCAGAACGGGACGAACCACTCTCACTTCCGGGAAAGTTCACTCCCGGGTCCCGCGTCGTTCACCGCCGTTCACCTTCATGCCGACTCCCCCGGCCTACGGTTGGTCGCGCACCTGCTCACCGCCGCGCGCGGCCGACCCGGCCCGGCGGCGACCACCAACCCCAGGAAGTGACGATGCGCGACGAGTTCCGTGCCGACCTGCAGATTGTCAGCCAGCTACTGGTGGACATGGCGGAGGGGGTGCGCGCCGCCATGCGCCAGGCCACCAGGGGCCTGCTCACCGCCGACCGCACCGCGGCGGAGACCGTGATCGCCCGGGACGCCGAGATCGACGACCTGTACCGGCACGTGGAGGAGCGGGTCTGCGACCTGCTGGCCCGGCAGGCGCCGGTCGCCTCCGACCTGCGCGCCATGATCACCGCCCTGCACGTGGCCGCCGACCTGGAACGGATGGGTGACCTGGCCGACCACGTGGCCAAGACCGCGCTACGCCGGCACCCCTCGCCGGCCGTGCCGGCCGAGCTGCGGGGGGTCTTCACCGACATGGCGGGGATCGCCGACCGGATGGCCGAGAAGATCGCCTCCGTGCTGGCCAGGCCCGACGCCGATCTCGCGGCCGAACTTGACCGTGACGACGACGCCATGGACGACCTGCACAAGAGCCTCTTCAGCGTGCTGCTCGGCGACGACTGGCCGTACGGGGTGGAGACCGCGATCGACGCCACCCTGCTCGGCCGCTTCTACGAGCGCTTCGCCGACCACGCGGTGAACGCCGGCGACCACGTGGTCTACCTGATCACCGGTCAGGCCGCGCCCTCGCCGAACTGAGCCGGACACGACGAAGGCCCCGGGGTGCCCCGGGGGCCTTCGTCGTGTCGCTCAACGGCCCTGGTTGGCGACCGCGGCGGCGGCCTCCTTGGCGGCGTCCGGGTCCAGGTACGTCCCGCCGAGGACCTGCGGGCGCAGGCTGGTGTCGAGGTCGTAGCGCAGCGGGATCCCGGTCGGGATGTTCAGCTTGGCGATCGCCTCGTCGGAGATCTGGTCGAGGTGCTTGACCAGGGCGCGCAGCGAGTTGCCGTGCGCGGCCACCAGCACCGTCCGACCGGCCAGGATGTCCGGCACGATCGAGTCGTACCAGTACGGCAGCATCCGCTCGACGACGTCCTTGAGGCACTCCGTGCGCGGCATCAGCTCGGTGGGGAGCAGCGCGTACCGGGCGTCGCCGACCTGCGACCACTCGTCGTTGTCGTCGATGGGCGGCGGCGGCGTGTCGTACGACCGGCGCCAGAGCATGAACTGCTCCTCGCCGTACTCGTCCAGGGTCTGCTTCTTGTTCTTGCCTTGCAGGGCGCCGTAGTGCCGCTCGTTGAGCCGCCACGACCGGCGCACCGCGATCCAGTGCCGGTCGGCGGCGTTCAGCGCCAGCTCGGCGGTGCGGATCGCACGGCGCAGCACGCTGGTGTGCACCACGTCCGGCAGCAGGCTGTGCTCGCGGAGCAGCTCACCGCCCCGCCGCGCCTCGCTCTCACCCTTGGTCGTCAGGTCGACGTCGACCCAGCCGGTGAAGAGGTTCTTGGCGTTCCAGTCGCTCTCGCCGTGCCGCAGCAGGACCAGCGTCCCGACGGTGGGCCCTTCGCTCGCAGTCATGCGGATCATCCTGCCGTACGGCGCGAACGGGCACGCGAGGACCGGTCGTGACGACCACCACGTGGAAAAGCTGATGACCGGTGTTCCCGGGCAGCACTAGGTTGTAAGGCGCTGAGCAAACATCGGTCATTACCGAAACGGGGGCGTCGGGATGCGGACGGTGCGGGGCTGGTTCCGGGACACGACAGGCGGGCTGCCACGGGCGTTCTGGTACCTGTGGACCGGCACCCTGATCAACCGGCTCGGCTCGTTCGTACTCGTCTTCCTTGCCATCTACCTCACCCAGGAACGCGGCTTCTCGGCCTCGCAGGCCGGCCTGGTGATCGGGCTCTGGGGCGTGGGCGGCGCGTTCGGCACCACGATCGGCGGCACCCTGGCCGACCGCTGGGGACGCCGACCCACCCTGCTCACCGCCCATCTCGGCGCGGCCACCATGATGCTCGGGCTCGGCCTGGCCCGACCGCTGTGGTCGGTGGCCCTGGGCGCGCTGCTGCTGGGCACCTTCGCCGAGGCGGCCCGTCCGGCGTTCGGCGCCATGATGATCGACGTGGTGCCGGAGAAGGACCGACTGCGCGCCTTCTCGCTGAACTACTGGGCGATCAACCTCGGCTTCGCCTGCGCCGCAGTCCTCGCCGGGCTCGCCGCCCAGGCCGGCTACCTGCTGCTCTTCGTCGTCGACGCGGCCACCACGCTGATCACCGCGCTGATCATCTTCACCCGGGTGCGGGAGACCCGCTCGGCCGCGACCGGCTCGGCCCGCAAGGGCGACGGCGCGCCCGCCGGAGCGCTGCGGACCATCCTCACCGACCGGGTCTTCCTGAGCTTCGTGGCGCTCAACCTCTTCGCCGCGCTGGTCTTCCTCCAGCACATCTCGATGCTGCCGATCGCCATGGGCGACTCCGGCCTGAGCCCCGCCACGTACGGCTCGGTGATCGCGCTCAACGGGGTGCTGATCGTGGTCGGGCAGCTCTTCGTACCCCGGCTGATCAGAGGCCGGAGCCGCTCGCACGTGCTGGCGCTCGCTTCGCTGGTGATGGGTGTCGGATTCGGCCTCACCGCGTTCGCCGGGACGGCCTGGTTCTACGGCCTCACCGTGCTGATCTGGACCGTCGGCGAGATGCTCAACTCGCCGTCCAACGCCACCCTCATCGCCGAGCTCTCCCCCGGCCCGCTGCGCGGCCGCTACCAGGGCGTCTTCTCGCTCTCCTGGCAGCTCGCCGGGGCGAGCGCCCCGATCCTCGGCGGCCTGGTCCGGGAGCACGTCGGCAACACCTCGCTCTGGCTCGGCTGCGCCGTGGTGGGCGGGGTGACGGCGGTGGCCCACCTGGTCTCCGGCCCGGCCCGGGAGCGGCGGGCGGCCCAGCTGCGGACCACCGCCACGCCGGTCCGGCCGGTCACGGTGGCCCGGACGCCGGTCCCCGAGGCCGCCGAGGCCGCGGCCACCGCACCCGCCGAGCCGGTCCGCGTCACCTCCTGAGGTACGCCCCGCCCGGCGCCCCTCTGGCCCGGCAACGTGGCGTCACGTACGCGGACGCTACTGCCGGCGGGCGCTTCGTGACCGGATTTCCGCGCTCGCACCGCCCTGCCCACGATGCCTCTGCGGCACGCTACGAACTTGACGACATGGACGGATCAGACTACGGACCGCGGGTCGCAGCCGCGGGTGTCGCAGCTGCGGGTGTCGCAGCCGCGGATCGCAGCTCCGGGCGCAGGCACCGGCCCGCGGACTCCCAGGCACCGGGCCTTGGGCTCAGGCCATGCGCCGCGAGCCTTCGGCCATGCGCCGCGAGTCCCGGGCCATGCGCCGCCAGCCTCAGGCCATGCGCCGCCAGCCTCAGGCCATGCGCCGCGAGCTTCGGGTCGGCCCGGCCAGCCCCGCGCTCGGGCAGGGCGGCGCGGCCAGACGACGCAGCCGGATCCCGCAACCGGGCGACGTAGCCCGACGACACGGCGGGGCCCGCGCGATCCGTTCATATCGTCAAGTTCGTAGCGCCTCAGACCCGTCACCTTCGGCAGCCAGGACCCGCGCAGGAAAGTCGTGACCAGGGCCACGCTGGCGCGGGACGGGCCCGCTGCCTACGGTCGGAAGGCGATCGGTTAACAAACCTTTCTGGAGGACGGGTGCGCGGCCTGCGGCGCTGGTGGGACGGCTCGGCCGGCGGGCTCCCCGCCACCTTCTGGTACCTCTGGTCCGGCCTGCTGATCAACCGGGCCGGCGCCTTCGCGATGCTCTTCCTCTCGCTCTACCTGACCGCCGCACGCGGGGCGTCGGCCTCGCTCGCCGGGGTGGTGGTCGGGGCGTACGGGGTGGGCGGGGCCGTGGGCACGCTGCTCGGCGGGGTGCTCGCGGACCGCTGGGGCCGGCGCGCCACCCTGCTCGCCGCGCACGTCGGCGCGGCCGGGCTGATGGCGGCGCTGGCGTTCAGCCGGCACCTGCTGGTCATCGCCGTGCTCGCCGCGCTGGTCGGGGTCGTGCACTCGATGCCCGGCCCCGCCTTCGTCGCGGCGATCGTGGACGTGGTGCCGGAGGCCCGCCGCGCCCCCGCGTTCAACCTCCAGTTCTGGGCGTTCAACCTGGGCATGGCGGTGGCCTCGCTGCTGGCCGGCGTCCTCGCCGAGGCGAGCTTCCTCGCGCTGTTTCTGGTGGACGCCGGCACGACCCTGGCGGCGGCGGTGGTGATCGCCCTGAAGGTCCCGGAGACGCTCGACCGCCGCACCCGGGTACCCGCCGTCCCGACGGACCGGCGGCCGGGGCTGCACACCGCGCTGACCGACCGCGTGTTCCTCGTCTTCGTCGGGCTGACCTTCCTGCTGGCCGTGCTCACCATGCAGACCTCGACGATCATGCCGTTGGCGATGCGCGCCGACGGCCTGCGCCCCTCCGCGTACGGCGTGGTGGTGGCGTTGGGCGGCGCACTGATCGTGGCCGGGCAGCTCTTCGTGCCCCGGCTGATCGCGCCGTACCGGAAGGCGACCGTGCTGTCGATCTCCACGGGACTGATGGCGGTCGGCTTCGGCGTGCTGGCGGTCGCCGACGAGTTGCCGCTCTACCTGGGCGCGGCGGTGGTGTGGACGGTGGGCCAGATGCTCGCCGCGCCGCCGAACGCCCAGATCAACGCGGATCTCGCCCCGCCGGAGCTGCGGGCCCGCTACCAGTCGGTCTTCTACCTGACCTTCCCGGCGGCGTCCTTCGTCGCGCCCGCCCTCGGCGGGTTGAGCATCGAGTACCTGGGCGAGCGGCACTGGCTGGTGGTGGCCGCCCTGGGGCTGGTCGCCGCGGCCGGGCACCTGCTCGCCGGTCCGTCCCGGGAACGCCGGGTCGCCGCGCTGCGGTCCGCCGTGGCGGGCCGGGAAAAGGCGCTGGCCGGAAATCGCTGAGCCGACCACGAAAGGGTCCCGAAAACGGCGCCGAGCGCCCACCCCGACCCCCGTCAGGATGGGCGCTCGCACCGTACACCCGGCGGCGGCGGGCGACACTCACCCCCGTAAGCGTCGCCCGCACGCGCCGCCGGTTCCACGGGTGGCACCGTCCCCCAACGGTGTGCTCCACCCGATCCCTCGCGCCTCGCCTGCGCGGATCTGATCGATCCGCCGCTCCCCCGAACGAATACAAGCGTGGCGCGGTGCAATAAAGTTAGTTCGCCCGGATCTCTGGATTCAACTCGAATCGCTGTCTCGCCCGTCACAGCACCCGTGTCGGATATCCGGCTGTCCCCGCTCCGGGCCTCGGGATGGCCAACAGCGAATCCCCGCCAGCCATTCCCCTAAACCTCAGGCGTCCTCCCGATTCGGGTTCTCGGTGCGGAAGAAGTTGCTCTGCCGACCGTCCCGCATCTGCTCCTGGTAGATCAGGTTCAGCCGGCGTGAGTCGAACGTCCGGAACCAGTCGTCCCAGGTGATCTGCTTGATCCGGCTGCTCTCCCGGTACCCGGGGATGTTGAACGTCAGCACCCCCGGCCGGCTGCCCCGCTCGGTGCCGGCGATGGTGGCCGGCTTGGCGCCCCGGGCCCGGGCCCAGTGCTGGATCACCTCGTGGTTCCGGGTGACCAGGCTGCGACCGGGGCGTTCCGGACGGTCGGCCAGAGACGTGATCAGCTGGGACGATCGGACCGACCGGCTCGTCGCCCGCGCCGGGGCCGCCTTGGCCGCCGCACCCCGGGAGGGCGCCGCCCGGGCCGTGGTCCGGCGCGCCGGTGCGGCCTTACGCGCCGGGCCAGCCGCCCGGGCCCCGGTGGCCTTCGCGGCCGGCGCGGCCTTCGCCCGGGCCGGTGCGCTCTTCCGCCCCGCGGTCGCCTTCTTCGCGGCGGTGGTCTTCTTCGTCGCGGCCGCCCGGCCGGCAGGGCCGGTGCTCTTGCGGGCCGCGCCGCCTCCGCGCGCCTCGGACCGCAGGGTCCGGGCAAGCGTCTTCACCAACTCCGGCTTGCGCAGCGCGGAGATCCCGGAGACGCCGCGCCGGCGGAGCTGACCCCGGATGTCGTCGACCTTCATTCGTGAGATCGCGGACTCGGAGACCCCCGGCGTGTTCGGGGTCTGGTTGCCCGCCTGCCGCTTGGTCCTGGTCGCAGTCGTGCCGCGACCTGAGCTGATGCGCTGAGCCATGGGACACGCTCCTCGACAGTCCGTCCTCGGCCCGCGGTGGGTCCCAAATGCCGCACCGCGCGGTGCGGCATACCCGTCAGGACGGCTCCGAACCTCCGACGCCCGAGGTCGGGCCCGCCGAGGGCTCGAAGAGGTGCGCGAAGGCGGCCAGGTTCGCGGTCGACTCCCCCCGCTTGACCCGCCACTCCCACTCGCGGCGGATGGCGGTGCCGAAGCCGATCTCCAACATGCTGTCGAAGGACTCGTCGGCGTACGTCAGCACGGCGCCGAGAAGCCGGTCCAGTTCGTCCGCGTCCACCCCGGCCAGGTTGACCCGCCCGGTCAGGTAGACGTCGCCGACCGGGTCGATGGAGAAGGACACCCCGTACATGCGGGCGTTGCGCTGGAGCAGCCAGGCCCACAGCTCTTCGCGACGCTCGTCGGGCTGGCGCATCACGAACGCCTCGATCCGCAGCGCGTGCTCACCGACGATCAGGTTGCAGATCGTCTTCAGCTTGTGGGTGCCCGGCAGGGTGACCGCGTACGACGCCTCGCCGGTG
Organism: Micromonospora mangrovicola; assembly: GCF_047200535.1. Lineage (NCBI taxonomy): Bacteria > Bacillati > Actinomycetota > Actinomycetes > Micromonosporales > Micromonosporaceae > Micromonospora > Micromonospora mangrovicola. The sequence continues at coordinate 9,131 of NZ_JBJZOG010000125.1, forward strand.
GACTCCCACTCCAGCTCACGCTCGGCGCAGACGGACTCGATCAGCGTGGCGACCTCGCTCCTGCGGCTCATCGCACCCACTCTACGGTCGGTTCCCGACCCGCGCCCGCGGCGGCGGCCCCGGTCACCAGGAGCAGGACAGGGCCGGATCGCCGGAGAGCCGGCCGGCCAGCCGGGCCCGCTGCTCGGCGATCGCCTCGCCGTACACGGCGAGCAGGCCGGAGACCGTGCGGTGCCAGGAGAAGTTGCGGGCGTGCCGCTCCGCGCCCCGGCCCAGCGCCACCCGGCGCAGCCGGTCGGGCAGCAGGCGGGCCAGCGTACGGGCCCAGTCGACCGGGTCGTGGCCGTCGATGAGCACCCCGCTCACCCCGTCCCGGACGGCGGTCACCAGCCCGCCGACGGCGGCCGCCAGCACCGGCGTGCCGCAGGCCTGGGCCTCCAGCGCGACCAGCCCGAACGACTCGTTGTACGAGGGCACCGCGACCAGGTCGGCGGCGCGGTACAGGGCGGGCAGGTCCGCACCGGTCTGCGGCGGCAGGAAGCGCACCCGGTCGGCGACGCCGAGGGAGTTGGCCAGCTCGATCAGCGCGGTCGGCCGGTCCAGGCCGCTGCCGCTGGGGCCGCCGCAGATCACCACGGTCACCTCGGCGGCCAACCCGGGGTCCCGCTCGCGCAGCGCGGCGACCGCCCGGATCAGCACGTCGGGGGCCTTGAGCGGCTGGATCCGGCCGACGAAGGCGACCAGGTACCCGCTGGTGGGCAGCCCGAGCCGACGGCGGGCGGCGAGCGCGACGGCGTCCCGGTCGCCGGTGGCCGGGCGGAAGCGGTCCAGGTTCACGCCGGGCTCCACCACGGACACCCGGGCCGGGTCGGCGTCGTACCGGTCGATCAGGTCGCGGGCCTCGACCTGCGTGTTGGCGATCAGCCGGTTGGCCTCGGCGACCACCTGCTCCTCGCCGATGACGCGGGCCTTGGGCTCGGGTCGGTCCCCCGCCGCGAGCTGGGCGTTCTTGACCTTCGCCAGGGTGTGCGCGGTGTGCACCAGCGGCACCCCCCAGCGCTCCTTGGCCAGCCAGCCGACCTGCCCGGAGAGCCAGTAGTGCGAGTGGATCAGGTCGTAGTGGCCCGGTGGCCGGGCCGCCTCGGCGCGCAGCACGCCGGCGGTGAAGGCGCAGAGCTGCCCGGGCAACTCCTCCTTGGTCAGCCCCTCGAGCGGGCCGGAGGTCACGTGCCGGACGTGGACCCCGGGCGCCATCTCGACCACCGGCGGCAGGTCACCGGAGGTGGCCCGGGTGAAGATCTCCACCTCGACGTCGGCCTCGGCCAGCCGGCGGGCGACCTCCAGAATGTAGACGTTCATGCCACCCGCATCACCCGTGCCGGGCTGGTGCAGCGGCGAGGTGTGCACGGAGAGGGTCGCGATCCGCCGGGGACGAGGCCACGGCAGGGCACCTCGCTGACGACCGACACCGGTGTGCAACTCCGCCACGTCCGCTCCCTCTGTCACGGTTGATGCCGTCCCGCACGACCGGCGCTTCTCGGTCAACCTCCGCGCCGGGTGTCATCTTCCCCATCGGGCTTCGGAAATTCGTTTGCGGCCGGCTCCGGCGTGACGGACCTCATCACCGCATCGACGCGTGGCTCGGGGGAGAATGACCGGATGACCTCTGTCGCGATCGTCACCGGGGCGTCCAGCGGGATCGGCGCGGCGACCGCCCGTCGGCTGGCCGCCGAGGGTTTCCACGTGCTCGCCGCCGCCCGGCGGACCGACCGGCTGGCCGATCTGGTCGCCGAGATCGAGGCGGCCGGTGGCGCCGCCATCGCCGTGGAGTGCGACGTCACCTCGGCGGAGTCGGTCGCCGGCCTGGCCGCCGCGGCCGCCGCCGCGCCCGGCCCGGTCACCCTGCTGGTCAACAACGCCGGCGGCGCCCGCGGCCTGGACCCGGTGGAGTCCGGGAAGGTCGACGACTGGCAGTGGATGTACGAGGTGAACGTGCTCGGCACGGTCCGGGTCACCCAGGCGCTGCTGCCCGCGCTGGAGGCCTCCGGTGCCGGCACCGTCGTGATCATCAGCTCCACCGCCGGGCACGTCGTCTACGAGGGCGGTGGCGGCTACACCGCGGCCAAGCACGCGCAGACCGCGGTCGCCGGCACCCTCCGGCTGGAGCTGTCCGGCCGTCCGGTCCGGGTGATCGAGATCGACCCCGGCATGGTCAGGACCGAGGAGTTCGGCCTGGTCCGCTTTGACGGCGACGCCGACAAGGCCGCCGCGGTCTACGCCGGGGTGGCCGAGCCGCTGGTCGCCGAGGACATCGCCGACTGCGTCGCCTGGTGCGCCACCCGGCCGCACCACGTGAACATCGACCAGTTGGTGGTCCGCCCGCTGGCCCAGGCCGCCCAGCACAAGGTGCACCGGAAGTCCTGATGCAGCGCCGGCCGCTCGGGGTGGTGACCCGGGGGACGACCAATCCCAACCGGCTCCGGCGGGTGGACAACTGGATCGTGGAGACCTGCGGCGACGCGCTGCGCGCCGCCGCCGACCCGTTGGTGGTCGACCTGGGCTACGGCGCCACCCCGATCACCGCCGTCGAGCTGCGGGCCCGGCTCGCGGCCGGGGTCCGCGCCGACGTCCGGGTGGTCGGGCTGGAGATCGATCCGGTCCGGGTGGCCGCCGCCCAACCCGCCGCCGACCCGCCCGGGCTGACCTTCGCCCGCGGCGGCTTCGAGCTGGCCGGCCTCCGCCCCGCCCTGGTCCGGGCGTTCAACGTGCTGCGCCAGTACGACGAGAGCGAGGTGGCCGACGCCTGGCGCACGGTCACCGGCCGGTTGGCCCCGGGCGGGCTGCTGGTCGAGGGGACCTGCGACGAGCTGGGGCGGCTCGGCAGCTGGGTACTGCTCGACGCGACCGGCCCGCGCACGCTGACCCTGGCCGCGAAGCTGACCACGCTGGAGAGCCCGGCCCAGCTCGCCGAGCGGCTGCCCAAGGCGCTGATCCACCGCAACGTCCCCGGCGAACGGATCCACGACCTGATCCGCGCCCTGGACGACGCCTGGCAGGCCGCCGCCGGCTACGCCCCCTTCGGCCCCCGCCAACGCTGGCTGGAGAGCGTCAAGGCGGTTCGCGCGGCGGGGTGGCCCGTCCTCGACCGCCCCCGCCGCTGGCGCCACGGCGAACTCACTTTCCCCTGGCCCGCCATCTTCCCCACGCCCTGACCACTCCTTGATCGCGAGGGCGAGGGGTGGGGGGTCAGATGGTGCAGTTGATGAGGACGGGTTCGGGGTGGAGGGGGACACCGAAGCGGTCGTGGACGCCGTCGCGGATCTCCCTCGCCAGGGCCACCAGGGCGGCCGTGCTGGCGGTGCCGCTGCGGTTGGTGAGGGCGAGGGTGTGCTTGCTGGAGATGGCCACCCCTTCCGGGCCGACGTACCCCTTGCCGAAACCGGCCTTGTCGATCAGCCAGGCGGCGCTGACCTTGACCACGTCCCCCGCGCCCGGCCAGGCCGGCGGCTCGCCGAGGCCGGCGGCGCGCTCCCGGAGCAGCTCGTACGCCTCCCGCTCGAGGACCGGGTTGGTGAAGAACGAGCCCACCGACCTGGTGTCCGGGTCGTCCGCGTCGAGCACCATGCCCTTGCCGGCGCGTAGCCGCAGCACGGTGGCCCGGGCATCGATCAGCGGCACCCGGTCGCCCACCTCGACGCCGAGCGCCCGGGCCAGCTCGACGTAGCGGACCGGGCCGGAGAGCGGGGAGCGGGCCAGCCGGAAGTCGACGCTGAGCACCACCCAGCGGTCGCTGTACTTGAAGATGCTGCCCCGGTACGCGAAACCGCAGTCGGCCGCGTCGATCCGCACCACCTTGCCGTGGGTCCGGTCGTACGCCTCGACGCCGGTGATCGTCTCGGCGACCTCCTGGCCGTACGCCCCGACGTTCTGGATCGGGGTGGCACCGGCCGAGCCGGGGATACCGGACAGGCACTCCAGCCCCGACCAGCCACGCTCCACAGTGGCGGCGACCAGGTCGTCCCAGGGCTCGCCGGCCTCGACGCGCACGGTGACCGTTTCGGCGTCCTCGGCGACCACCCGGAGGCCACGGGACCGGATCAGCACCACGGTGCCGGCGAAGCCCTGGTCGCCGATCACCACGTTGCTGCCACCGGCCAGGACGAGGACCGGTTCGTCCCGGGACTCCGCATCCTGCACCTTTTGCACAATCTCGTCCGCGCTGGTAGCGGTATCCAGCCGGCCGGCGGCACCACCGAGACGGAGCGTGGTGTAACGCGCCAGGGTGGCCGGGTCGGTCGGGTCGGCTCCGGTCGCCGGTTCGGCGTAGACGTCTGACACGCCTTTCACCCTAGGCTGAGGGGTAGCCGCGGCACCCACTGGTGGCCCGGTCACCCCCGGGAGGATTGCGATGAGCAGACTGCACGGCACGAAGGACTTCTGGATCGGAGCGCTGCGGACGGAGGGCCCCGCCTTCGCCGCCGCCGTCGCGGAGGCGCCCCCGGAGACACCGGTGCTCTCCTGCCCCGGCTGGACGGTCTCGGACCTCGCGCACCACCTCAGCCGGGTCTACGTCTGGGCCCGCACGGTGGTGACCGCCGGGACCATCGCCCGCCCGGAACGGCACGACCCGGAGCCGCCGGCCGGGCTCACCCCGGCCCAGTGGTACCAGCGGGAGTACGACCAGCTCATGGCCCTCCTCGAGACGCTCGACCCGGAGGCCCCGGCGTGGAACTTCGCGCCACAGCCGAAGAAGGCGGGGTTCTGGCCGCGCCGGATGGCGCACGAGACGGCGGTCCACCGCTGGGACGCCCAGCTCGCCATCGGGGCCGGTGAGCCGATCGAGGCCAAGCTCGCGGCCGACGGGGTGGGCGAGGTGCTGGACACCTGGCTGCCGGCCGGCCGGCGGATCCACCCCGGCCAGTGGCACGGGGTGGTGCAGCTCACCGCGACCGACGCCGCCCAGGACTGGTACCTGCGGCTGCGCGGCGAGGGGGTGGCCCTGCTCGACACCGCGACCATCCTGGACCACGACGACCACCACGCCCGGGTCCAGGTCACCGGCACGGCCAGCGACCTGCTGCTGGCGGTGATGGGCCGGATCAGCTTCGACGCTCTCGGAGTGGCCGGCGACCGCGGGCTGCTGACCGGCCTCCGGGTGGGCTGACCGCCGCCCGGGGCGGCCCGGGATCGCAGCACGGCACGCGGAGAGCGGCCTTCCCCACGCTGGAAGGTCGCTCTCCGCGTTTCGCAGCGGGCTGAGAGCGCTCTCTTGACAGAAGCGTGGGCAGCCACCACCCTTTCGTGAGAGCGCTCTCCGAACACCGGAACCACCCTCCACCACCCGCTACGACCTAGAGGGGTCAGATAAGAGATGGGCACCTTCACGCGCCGCCGCCTGGCGGCGGTGGCCCTCGTCGCCACCACCGCGCTGCTCGGCGCCACCGCCTGCGGCGGCGGCGACGACAATGCCGCCGCCGACGGCCCGGTCACGCTCACCGTCGACGTCTTCGGCCAGTTCGGCTACGAGGACCTGTACAAGGAGTACATGGCCAGCCACCCCAACGTGAAGATCGTTGAGCGGGGCACCGGCAGCAACCTGGACGAGTACTCGCCGAAGCTCACCCAGTGGCTCGCCGCGGGCAAGGGCGCGGGCGACATCGTCGCCATCGAGGAGGGCCTGCTCGTCGAGTACAAGGCCAACCCGCAGAACTTCGTCAACCTGCTCGACCACGGGGCCGGCGACCTCAAGGGCAACTTCCTCGACTGGAAGTGGAACCAGGGCCTCACCGCCGACGGCAAGCAGCTGATCGGTCTCGGCACCGACGTCGGCGGCATGGCCATGTGCTACCGCAAGGACCTGTTCGCCAAGGCCGGCCTGCCCACCGACCGCGACGCGGTCGGCAAGCTCTGGCCCACCTGGCAGGACTACATCGAGGTCGGCGAGCAGTTCAAGGCGAAGAACACCGGTGCTGCATTCCTCGACGCGGCGACCAACACCTTCAACACCATCCTGCTCCAGACCGCCGGCAACACCACCGGCTACAGCTACTACGACACCAGCAACAACCTGGTCGTCGACAGCAACCCGGCGGTCAAGCAGGCGTACGACACCACGATGGACATCATCGACTCCGGCCTCTCCGGCAAGTACGGCTCCTGGTCCGAGGAGTGGGTCTCCGCGTTCAAGCAGTCGAAGTTCGCCACCATCGCCTGCCCGGCCTGGATGACCGGCGTCATCGAGGGCAACGCCGGCCCGGGCGCCAAGGGCAAGTGGGACATCGCCCAGATCCCGGGCAGCGGCGGCAACTGGGGCGGCTCCTTCCTCGCCGTGCCGAAGCAGAGCAAGCACCAGGCCGAGGCGATCGAGCTGGCCAAGTTCCTGACCAGCGCCAAGGGCCAGATCGGCGCGTTCAAGGCCAAGGGCCCGCTGCCGTCCTCGCCGCAGGCCCTCGACGACCCGGCGATCGTCGACTCGACGAACGCGTACTTCTCCGACGCCCCGGTCGGCACGATCTTCGCCGCTGGCGCCAAGAGCCTGAAGCCGGTCTACATGGGCCCGAAGAACCAGGCCGTCCGCACCGAGGTCGAGAACGCGGTCCGCACCGTGGAACTGGGCAAGCGCACCCCCGAGCAGGGCTGGACCGACGCGGTCGAGAACGCCAAGAAGGCCGCTGCCAAGTAACCCGAGCCAGGC
>NZ_JBJZOG010000126.1:0-15635 GCF_047200535.1 Micromonospora mangrovicola
CATCGGCAGATCCGTGCAACTGCGCCGGGCAAGCGGCCTCAATCAGTGTTCACGCAGCGTGACTTGGCGCTGTGTTGATATCGCAACCTCAGCCACGGACTGGCTATGGGTCGCTTGAGAACCGGCGTCGACCGGTCGTCCCGCGCGGCTGTCGCGTAGCGCGCCATGGGCGGCAGCAAGCTGTTCTCGGAGCTCGAACACTTGCCGGGTGAGCTCTTGGTTGCGGCGGTGCGCCGCCTCAAGGCGGCGGATCAGGCTGGCTTCGCTCGTGCGCTGGCGGGTGGGGACGGCGACGCCGGTGGAACGGTTGTTGGTATCGCGTAGGCGATCGACTGCTGCTCGGACGTCAGGCTGGCTGTATAGCCAGGCCCGGCTGACCTTCGCGGCCGCGGCGACCTTGGCGTAGGTGACGGGTTCGCCGGTGGTTTCGAACTGGCGCAGTGCTGTGCGGGCGCGGGCGAGGGCTTGCTCGTGTCGTCGGCGCGCTGCCGCGATGAGTCGATCTGACGCGTCAGCTGGCATCGCGGTGCGCTCCGCCCGTAGCGATTGCCTGCTTGATCTGCGCGATGCGCGCGTCGAGTTGATCGAGTACGAGCCGGTTCTGGTCGGCCAGCTTGGTCTGCCCTCGGGCCTCGAGTTGGGCGATGAGCGTCAGCGTGCGTTGGCGGTGCGCCTCGTGCGCGGGCAGGTCTTCGCTGGTGGTGATGAAGACGGGGCAGGTCAGGCACTTGTTGGAGTGGTCGCAGGTCTGCTGGCGCGGAAGTCCGCAGTGCCCGTTCGGTAGGGCGGTGCGTGATCGGTTTGCCCACTCCACATCGGCCGGTAGCAGGTGCTGCAGATCGTCGTCGTTGTCGCGGGCGGCGTCCCATTCGGCGCGGATGGTGGTGTCCAGCAGCCGGGCGTAGTGGGACGCCATCTCGAGGCTGGCGTGGTCGAGCAGCTGTTTGACGACTTCGAGGCGGACGCCGCCGTTGACCAGGGTGCTGGCGAAGGTGTGCCGCCACTGGTGGGCGGTGATGTGGGCGGGACGTCCGGCTTCGTCGGTGATCCCGCACTGCGCGACCCACGCCTGCAGCTGCAGGTTGTAGGTGCTTCGTTTGAACGGGAGTAGTCCGTGGGGGTTCAGGTGGTTCGCGGGCACCAACCGCAATCCGTCAACGGGCAGGGTCCGGGGAGCTGGCTGACTGAGGTATGCCGCAGTCTCCGCCGGGTACTGCTCGCGCACCCTGGCCTGTTGTTCACGGATTTTGTCGAGCGTCGCCGCGCTGATGGGGACGTAGGCTTCGCGGCGCATCTTGTGGTTCCAGTACCGGACGTACGGGTTGTCGTCACGATCGCGGACAATCGGGTCGTAGCCGAGCGCGCAGGCGTCACCGACGCGCAGCCCGGTGGCCAGCATCAGCTCGGTCAGGAACCGGCCGTCGGGTTGGGGCCAGCGGGGCAGGTGCGCGCGGACCTGGGTCATGACGTGAGCGTTCAAGCCGCGGGCGCGCAGCGGGATCGTTCGCGGGTAGTCCGAGGCGTAGATGACGGCGTTGCGGGGCAGCTCGGGCGCCCAGTCCTCGTGGTCCTGCAACGCCCGGAGGAAGACCGCCAGGGCGCTGATGCTGTCGCGGATGGTGGCGCTGCTGCCGAGCTGCGGTTGCTGGTGCAGCCAGGCGATGTGCTGCTCCAGTACTGGGCGGGTGAGCTGGCGGATCGAGTAGCGCGCTTGCCCGGTCGCGGTCAGGAAGGCCGAGAGCCGGCGCAGCGCCAGCAGATCGGCCGACACGGTGTTGATCGACTTCTCCTCGACGGTCAGCCGCCAGTGCAGCCACCGCTTCGCGCAGTCGACGAGCCAGCGCCGCTGGATGTCGGTGAAGTTGAGTTGCCGGGACGCGGCGGCGGGGATGTAGCCGAGGCGGCGCAACTGCCACACGTCGCGGGGATACTCCCGCTCCCAGCCCGACCCTTCGATGAGGTCGGTGAGCTGCTCGACAGCGAAGCTGAGAAACGCGGCGGCGTTCTTGAACTGGTTCGGGTCGTTCAAGTAGTTCCGGAAGATGGCGGTCCAGGAGGCGCGGTCGTGTTCGAGCAGGGTCGTCGCGCCTCGCCGCACAAGCATCCGCACGGTCTGGCTGCAGCTGTGGGAGCTGGGCGGGAACCCGAGTTCATGGTTGCGTTTCAGCGCGTACTGCAGCTCAAGTTTCAGCTGGCCGGGCAGCCGGCGGAAGTCCCAGCAGGGGTCGCCGTAGTTCATGACCTCTGCCTCGAACTCCTCGTGCGTTGGCTCGCCGCGGGCGCGCCACCGCCGGTGATGCACACGGCAGTAGAGCGAGCCGCCCTCCGCGGCCAGCTCACAGTTCGGTAGCCGGCAGGTGGACTGCGGGCCGTCGATAACGACCACGGTGGTAAGCCATGTGGCGATCGGCGGGCGTTTTGCCGCCTTCCACTGACGTGAGTGCGCCGGGCAGAGGTCGTCCTGAGCGCGGCCGCGCCGGCAGGCTGGCACGAGGCAGTTGGGAAGGATGTGGTGGTCGCGTAACGCCGATTCGGTCGTTGTGAGGAAGACGTCGAGCTGAGGGCGGCCGAGTCTGTGCCAGCGCAGGGCGTGGCCGTTGCACATGCCGTTGTCGATGGCCTCCCGCCGGCAGCGGCTTACGGCGCATACCGCCTCCATGTGTTGCGGCCGGACGTAGATCAGCGGCTCCCGGCGCCACTCCGATCGAACCGCCTCCTCGAGCAGCGCTCGCGCCCGCGTCACACGCTCGGGCAGCGGTTCGCCGGTCGGTGCACCGACCAGGTCGTGTCGGTTCACGACGTCTCCGTCTCGCCCAACAGGCCGGCGTGGTGCAGCTCGTGGCGCACGTCTTCGATCGTTAGGTGCGCGTAGGTGTCGATGGTGGTGGACACCGAGGCGTGCCCGAGCAGCTTCTGCACGATCTCTGCCTTCACACCGGCGCGCAGCAGCCGGGTGGCGTAGGTGTGCCGGAACGTTTGAGGAGTCGCAACGACACCGGTCGCACGCGACAGGCGGGTGAACAGGTCCGCGACGGCGCTGTAGGTCAGCGGTCGGCCGACCGGCCGCGACCACAGCCCGACGAAGACGTGGTCGCTGTCCAGGTCGCCGTACTCGCGATGCAGGTACTCGGCGTGCAGCAGGAACCAGCCCGAGCCGACCGGTATCTGCCGCTCCCAAGTCTTGGCGCGAGCGCCGTTGGCGTTGTCGCGGGCACGGACGTCCACCACGCCGTCGGCAGTACGGATGTCCTCATGCCGCAGCCCCAACGCCTCCCCGATACGCAAGCCGGCTTCATTCAGCAGCGTGACCAGCACCCGGTCACGCAGATGCGTGCAACCGCCGATGAAGGATGCAACCTCTGCCTCGGTCAGTGCGCGCGGTGCTCGCATCGGCTCCCGCAGCCGCAGGTCGCTGCGCATCGGTCGGGACCGCCGCACATGCGTCAGAAACGGCCGGAAGGTACTGCGAGTCGTGCCCACCGGACGGGCAGCGCCACGGATGACCGAGGCCATCGTCACGCCGTGCCGGGCGTGGAACTCATAGAAGCTGGTGACCGCAGCCAGCTTGCGATTGATAGTCGACTCGGTGCACGCCGACTCCACCGATGGCAGGACGGCGATCTCGCCCGCACGCGCCGCCGGCGGCAATCTCAACCAGGGCTTGAACCCGGCCAGTTCGTCGTAACGCAGCTGCGCCCAGTCCAGCCCGCGCGATGTCAGGTACGCGAAGTAGTCCTTCAGGTCGAACGCGTACGCGCGGACCGTGTTCGGTGATCTGCGCTGGTCAGCCAGATGAGAGAGGAACGATTCCACCGGCGGGACTGGCAGATGGTCCTCGCCGAGCAACGTCCAGGAAGCCTCTGAACCGGCCTGCGACACCACTCGTTGAACCCGCACCCAGCTTCTCCCGCCGTCATGGACACAGCGAGGCTGCGGTGCCCACGACAAAGGATGAAGCAGCTCAGACGGCCCGTCGCGGACAAAATGTCCGACGAACCCCGACTAGAGATAACACCGTCGAGCACGACGCCCGGCGGGATGGCCGCGCGGATCGCGCGGGTGATGTCCGGGAAATAGGTGGTCAGGTTCCGGCCGGCCCGCGACTGCAGGTACACGCCGTCGGGTTCGCGGAAGGCGATCGCCCGCCACCCGTCCCACTTCGGCTCGTGCACCAGACCGGGGCCCTCGGGCACCGCGTCGACCGGCGCCGCGAGCATCGGCGCGACCGGCCGGCGCAGCACCGGGTTCGCCACCGGGTCGGCCTGCGGGCGGGCGGGGTTCACCGCCAGCCCCGCGCGCGCCGACCGTGAACACGTCTCATCACCCGCCCCCACGTCATCGTGGGCCGTAGGCCGCCGGTCTCGGGCGAAGATCCGTGACAACAAATCCACCAGCAGCGCGGCAGCAGTCGGTGCGACCGGCAGCGGCGGATCAGGCAGTTTGGTCGCATCCCTCGGCAGCCCGTCCGGCCGCCTGCACCCCGACGCCCGCCCACCTGCACCTGGGTGGGACCCGAGTCGGCAAGCGTGCCCGTGCTCCTGGGCGAAGAGTTGCTTGGAAATTCGGTCTTGATCAGGGTCTTGTCCACAGGCACGCTGCACTGGTGGCGATCGAACACCACCGGCACGTTCCGGCGCGACGACGACGTCACCGACCTCGCCGGCTACCTCCGCGAGTACCAGCCCGGTGGCTACTGCGTGGCTCGGGTCAACGAGGTGAGCGCCACCGGTGCGGCGGCATGAGCTTCGCGGTCCTCGTCGACGACGAGAGCGGGTGCGCACAGACCCGCTGCTTGGCCCGTGGTGACCATGCCTTGGTCGCGGACAAGCGCCGACTACTGGCAGGACGCCGACCCCGATGAGTGCGTATGCCCGTGCGGCGGCGAAGCCTTCCAGGTCGCGGTCGGGTTCGCGCTGCGCGCCGACGGTGAGGTCCGGTGGGTCAGCATCGGGATGCGCTGCACCCGGGATGGTGTCCTCGGCGTCTACGCCGACTGGAAGATCGACTACTCCCCTACGGATCACCTCCTGATCGGTGCGGCATGATCGCCAAGCCTCGTCTGCGCCCTTGGACGCGAGTGGGAGTCGTCAGCGCATGTCGTGACGCTGGCGAGCGGTAAGCCAGACCGGTCGTCGCCGATTACGTACGGTCGGGGAATGGACGTGCTGCTGCGCGGCGGGCCGGGCGACGGCCAGGTGGTGCCCGGCGGCGGGCAGACCGTGGTGTGGGGGGCGTGCCTGTACGAGATCACATCCGAGCGCGGTCTTCGACAGGGGCGTGATCTGCGCGTGTACCGCCACCGTCCCGACTGCTGCAAGCCCTACGGCCGGGGGGCCGAGGACCGCTGCGAGTGACATATCCCCCGTCGGATCCGCCGGCTTATCCCCCGCCTCACCAAACACCAGCCTCGAACATGCGTTCGATCGTCTGGTGCAGGAGGTGGTCCGACGGTACTGGAACGGGGTCTGGGGACGCTTGAGGCGCCGGGACGTGTGGCTGGTGCGCCAGACGCGCTGGACGGTCGTCGCCCGCGCCGGGGACACCGAGACTGGCAAGGTCCCGCGCTGGGAGTTCGAGACGGAGCCGGAGGCCGTGCACATGGTTGAGCGCCTACTGCGCGCCGACACCGCCGGGCAGTGGCGGGAGTAGGACGGGGCCGGGCCGCCGGAGTGACCGCGAGGCCGGCGGCCCAAGAGTGACCACTACTTCTACAGGACGCGTACCGATAAGAGTCATTTTGGGAAGATCTCGCTGGCGGAAGAAGCGCCGCCGCCCGACGCAGGATATCGCTCCTGCTCCAGCAGCTTTTTACGTCTGCGCAGCTCCCGCGACTCCGGCGACTCACTGCTGGTGACCCGGGACGAACCCCGTCCTCGATGTCGGCGAGCTTCAGCCAGCGGTGCAGGGACACCTCGAAGGTCCTGAAGTCCTTCGCGGGTCTACCTCAACGGCATCTCGCCCTTACGAGCCATCGCGGCCACATCGCGGCGGAACTCTGGCCCGACTCGGCTCAAATTAGTGCGCACCTTGCGCGATCGCGGCGCCGGGCGGTGCGGAGTTCGTCGGGTAGTAGGTCGGTGGCGGTGATGGTGTGGTTGCCGGCCTGAATTTCGATGATGCGGTAGCGGCCGGCGGTGCGGACGAGTCGTCTGATCGATTGGTCATTGCGGTCTTCGATCCTGCGGCGGGATACCCTGCCTGCGGTGCCTCGAACCGCGTGACCGGAGGAGTCGATGCTGGGATGACGGCAGGGCGACCGATGCCCACACAGGACGACGTGCTCGGGTACTTCAACACGCTGTCGAACTGGGGACGGTGGGGCGACGAAGACGAGCTCGGAACTCTGAACCACATCACCGACGACGTCCGGCTGGCGGCGGCGCGGGCCGTGCGCCACGGCAGGAGCGTGTCCTGCGCATGGGAGGTTGCCGCACCGGAAGACATGGAGCGGTCGACGACGACGTGCCCGTGCGCTGCCGACATGCCGGGTGCCGAGAACATGCCGCCTGGCTTCCACGCCGACCGGCGCTGGGGCTTTTCGTCCGAGCGGCTCGGCATCACGTTCCACGGCAACACCCTTACCCACGTCGACTCGCCGTGCCACATCTTCTGGGACGGCACGATGTACAACGGGCGGTCGCACTCGTTGGTCGACGCCGCAACGGGATCGGCGTGGGCGGCCGTCACGGCGGCGGCAAACGGGATCATCACGCGTGGTGTCCTGCTGGACATTGCGAGGGTCCGCGGTGTGCCGTGGTTGGAACCGGGGCAGGGTGTGTTTCCCGACGATCTCGAGGAGGCCGAGCGCCGCCAGGGTGTACGGGTGCGAGCCGGCGATGCGGTACTCCTGCGGACCGGCTATGGCCGCGTCCGGCATGAGGCCGGTGGGGCCAGCGGTTTCACGCAGGCCGGCTGGCACGCGTCCTGCCTGCCGTGGCTACATGAACGCGACGTCGCGCTGATCGGCGCTGACACCCCCCAGGACGTTCAGCCGTCGGGGTACGAAGACGTGTTGATGCCGGTTCACGCCGTGAGCCTCGTCGCGATGGGTCTGTGGCTGCTCGACAACTGCGACCTGGAGGTGTGCGCGACAACGGCTGCCGAGCTCGGCCAGTGGGACTTCCACCTCGCAGTCGCGCCAGTCCGCTTCGCCGGTACGTCCGGCAGCCCGGCCAACCCGATCGCCACATTCTGACCGCGGTTCACGAGGGGCGCGATGGAACGGCCCGACCCGCACCTGGAGGGCGGTCGTGGTCGGTGAGGACACGCCGTGCTGGTCGGGAACCAGGCGGCACGAGCATCTCAAGGCGTGCGCGGCGCAGGCCACGGCGAGGTGCTGCCGCCACGATTCCTTCGCAAACCTCGGCAGGGCCAGCACCAACTGACCGAACACCGCGTCTCGGCCCACCGCCTGCTCGAACCCGAGCACCCGGTAGGCATGGATCAGGACATCCACCAGACGCCCCATCCGCGCCGCGTGATCGGCAGCGGGCCACCCTGGTGCGACGGGAGTTGAGCCGGGTGACGTGCAGCGAGCAGCCGAGGGTTGCGATCGGGACCGAGGCCCCGCCGCCGAGCAGCTTCCGTCGCACCTGGTGTCATTCGGCGGTGTCGAGGCGTACGCCCTGCGTGCCATTGATCCGTTGGGTACGCGGTCCATGCTCCGCGCCTACGCGACGATCACCTCCGCCGATCCGCACCACCAGCCAACCGGTCCGCGTGACGATCCCCAAGGTGTCGCCGCCTTTGAACTGGCGGAAGCGGTGATCGTGTTGGCCGCCACTGCTTCTCGACCAGGGCCGGCCCGTCACGCTCGGCCGCGAGATTTTCGAGCCGCTGCTGGCCTGATGCCGACAACAACAGAGCACCCTGAGGCGGCCGACTCCGACACCAGGTGCCTTCGATGCGGGGTGGTCGGTGAGCTCGATCCGTACCGCTAACGCCGAGTACATTGGTTACTTACTGTCACTGCGTGGAACCGTTGACGTACGGGCAGGTGCTCGCCCGGTTCGGCCATGCACTGTCTGACCCCATCCGGGCGCGGTTGCTCCTGGCACTGCGCGACGCTCCGGGCTACCCGGCGGAGCTGGCGGACCTGGTCGGCACGACACGCCAGAACCTGTCCAACCACCTGGCTTGTCTGCGCGACTGCGGTCTGGTGCTGGCGGTGCCCGAAGGCCGGCGGGCCCGCTACGAGCTGGCCGATGCCCGTCTCGCGCACGCGCTCGGTGACCTGCTGAATCTGGTCCTGTCAGTGGACCGGACCGTGTGCGCGGATGCTGACGAAATGGGCTGCAGCTGATGTCCGCCCCGTTGCTCCAGATTCAGCAGGGCGGCGTCTCAGCTCGGCGTGCGGTGCTCGCTCGGCGAGTGCGGCTACTGGTGGCCGCGACGATCACCTACAACGTGATCGAGGCGGTGGTGGCGATCACGGCCGGTGCCGCTGCCTCCTCTAATGCGCTGATCGGCTTCGGTCTCGATTCGGTCGTCGAGGTGTCGTCGGCGGCGGCGGTGGCGTGGCAGTTCGCCGGACGTGACCCCGAGGCGCGGGAGAAGGTCGCACTGCGGATCACCGCGGTGTCGTTCTTCGCGCTGGCCGCCTACATCACGGTCGAGTCGGTGCGCGCGCTCACCGGCGGTGGGGAGGCCGAGCACTCCACGGTCGGTCTGGTCCTGGCCGCCCTGTCGCTGCTCATCATGCCGGTGCTGTCCCATGCGCAGCGGCGGGCCGGGCGTGAGCTGGGTTCCCGGTCGGCGGTGGCCGACTCCAAGCAAACCCTGCTCTGCACCTACCTGTCGGCCGTGCTGCTCGTCGGGCTGGGCCTCAACAGCCTGTTCGGCTGGTCATGGGCCGATCCACTGGCCGCGCTGGTCATCGCCGCCGTGGCGACCAAAGAGGGGCGGGAGGCGTGGCGTGGCGATGCCTGCTGCACGGTGCCCGTCAGCGGCGCGAACTCACTCACCGTCGAGGCTGAGGGCACCGCCGCCTGCAGCTGCAAGCCCGGCTGCTCCTGCTGCTCAGGAGAGGCCAAGTGATCTTCGAGCGCATGCGCGAAGCGGGCGGTCGACGCCGAGCTGTTCATCGCTCGCACAGCGCCGACCCGCGACCGCCTGACGGGCAGCCGAACGCGCTCTTAGCGTCTCCCCGCTGGTGAGCCCACGACGCCCGACTGCTGCTCGCCGGTATGAGGTGCCTCAACCTCTGCGAGCTTCCTAGGACGTCAGCTCACGGAACCGGATGGTCACTCCGTCAGGTTCTGGGCCAGTCAGATGGCCTTCAGTTCGCCGATGACCGCGTCGACGGCTACCTTGTTGGTAAGGGTCGACTCCCCTGGCAGCCAGTTCCGCAGGGATCTGCTTGGCCGGCTCCCAGGCGGACTCGTCGTCCACCGCGGCCAGGAAGCCGGGCAGGTGGATGTCCCCGCCGCGGCCACCGGCTCGACCCACTCGGCGCCGACCTCTCGCCGGTCCAGCGCGAACCGCGTCCAGCGACACAACGCCTCGGGCAGAACCTCTCACTGCGCATCGTGAGCGACGTTCACTCCGACGGCCTTGCCGTCCCCGGATAGGCGCCGTCGGCGTGGCGTACAAGCCCCCTGTTCGCTGGGAGCGCAGAGTTGGGCGGCTGGCGGGGTCGTGTCACTCGGATACGGTCCGTGCGGTTGAATTCAGGGCGTCGCCGTGTGTCCTGGGAGCGCTGCCGTGAGTCCATATGACCAGCTTGCTGGCCTTGACCTGCCGACCCTTCAGGTATTGGAGGCGGCCTTGGCGCTGGGTGGCCTGGTCACCGAGGCGGAGGTGTCGGCGTTGGTCGGCGCCGACGCGATGCCGTACCTGCAGCGCGCCGCCGACGCGGGGCTGGTCGCGCGGCTGCGGGGCCGGCTCGCGGTGAACGGCATCCTGCGAGACGTGTTCGCCCGTCCGCTGGGTGTCGGCCCGTCGGTTGGTCAGCTCGCCGCCGTGTTGAACGTCGATGATCTGAAGGTTGTTGCGAGCAACCTGGGGCTGCCTACGAAGGGCCGCAAGGCGGACCTGCTGGAGGCGGTGGCGGAGTTCTTCCTCGACACGGACAACGTGAACGGTCTCGTCAAGCGGATGCCGAAAGCGACGCGGTCGGTGTTGGAGGAGGCTGACCGGGACGCTGGACGGATCCGTCGCTACGGCGGCAGCGGCATCGCACACCGAAGCCGGTATCCGAGCCGCTATCGGCAGGTGCATCCGCTGGACTGGGCCGAGGAGCACGGGCTGGTCTACCGGGTGACCTGGGAGGACTATCAGCTGGCGGGTCAGGTCGCGCTCGCTTTGCGAGGAGCGGACTACCGAGCTCCGTTCGAGCAGCAAGAACCGCCGGTTGCCTGGCACACGCCGGATCCCGCGGCGGTGCGCCGCGATGCCCAGGCGCAGGGCATCGCCGTGGTCGGGCTGTTGTCGGCGCTGCTGGACGGGGCTGGACGTGAGCCGCTGGCAACGGTCAAGGCCGGCGGTGTGGGCGTGCGCGAGCTGACTCGGACGGCGAGGACGCTTGGCGTGACGGTTTCCACCATCCGGCTGCTGCTGGCGGTCGCCGAGGAGGCCGGGCTGGCCGAACTCGACGGACGTGTGGTGCCGACGGCCGCGTACGATCGCTGGCTCAAGCTCGGTCTGGGCCGGCGGCTGGCGGTGATGCTGAAGGCGTGGCGTGACCTGGGCTATCTGCCGTCGTCGCAGACTGGGCCGTGGGCGCCGGACTACGATGAAGCATGGTCTGCGCGTGCCCGGATGGCCACGCTGCGGGCGTTGGGTGACCGGGCGACGACGGATCTCGAGCAGGTGGCGCAGTGGATGTGGTGGCGGCAGCCGCTGGCCTTCGGCGCCGCCACGACGGTGCGCGGTCTGCTGGAGGAGGCCACGACTTTGGGGGCTCTCGGCGCGGGTGCTATCAGCCCCGCCAGTCAGGCGCTGCTGGCCGGCAAGGACCTCGCCGAGGCCGTCGGCGACCTGGGTGAGGTGGCCCGCACCGCTCGGCTGCAGGCCGACCTGACCGCGGTCGTGATCGGAACACCGGGTCCGGAACTGGCGGAGCTGCTCGACGCGGTCGCCATCGTGGAGTCCCGCGGTACGGCGACGACCTGGCGGTTCAGCCCAGCGACGGTACGCGGCGCGTACGACGCAGGCTGGACCGAGCAACGTCTGACGAAAGCTCTGACGAAGATCGCCGAAGGCGGACTGCCGCAACCGCTGCTCTACCTGCTGGCCGACGTCGCCCGCCAGCACGGGTCGGTACGGGTCGCGCCCGCGGCCAGCACCCTGGTCAGCGACGACACCGCGCTGCTGGCTCAGATCTGCGCCGACAAGCGGCTGGACAAGCTCAACCTGCGTCTGCTCGCCCCAACCGTGCTGGCCAGCCAAGCTGCTACGGCTGACACGATGGCCGCCCTGCGCAAGGCCGGCTACGCGCCGCGCCAGCAAAACGCCGACGGCCGCGACGTCATCGAGCGAGCCCGCCGCCACCGCGCCTGACGGGCTGGAGGGCAACATGCTGATCGTACGCGCAACCAAGAAACTCCTCGATCACGCCAACCCGCCTCGGCCTGTAGAAGGAGACCAAGACACGACCGTGCTCGGCCCGTGGTACGCCACCGCGCTGTTCTGGCGGCCCCGGCTGGCACTGCTGGTGAACGAGCGAACCCTGCTACCGGTCCTGCTGCCCCTGGCACCAGCACGCAGCCTTCCCGCCCGCATCTCCGACGAGATCGCGACGATGCTCGACGCCCACCAGGTGCCCAAAGCCTTCATCGCCGACGAGCTACGAAACATGCAGGACTGCCGCTTCGCCACGACGGCCAGCCGCAGCGTCGTCGGGATCATGAACGAATTCACCAAGCTCGCCGAGATCTACACCGACTCAGCCCGCCCCAACCTCATCGCACTGTCGCTGCGGCTGGCCACGACGCCTTGCAGCCCCCTGTACGCCAAGAACGTCAGCCCTGACCGCGAACTGGCAGCACTGGTACGCTCCACCACCGCCTGATCAAGGCCGCGACGGGTCGCCGCCACAACCAACCCCAGCTCGCAGAGCGTCAAGACCACCAGCAACGTGCCCGACGCCGCCCAGAGGATGGTGGTTGGGGAGCCGTGGCAACAAGGCGGGTCGTTTGCTGCGAGGTAAATGGGCATCCACGTTGGATGTTCGACACGAACCGATGGCCAGCCCGGGCTGCGCGTCCACGGCGCCATCCAGCTCAACAGATGAATCAGTAGTCCGGTTCGCCGCCAGCGCCGAGCCGGGCCGCTGCCTCGGCGGGCGTGTCGTCGTAGCCTGGCCGGGCCATGAGCACCGATTGGAAGAAGTGGCCCTGCTCCTCGTCCAGGTCGTCGTCCCCAGCAAACGGCCGCCATAGCGCGAGGTACAGCTGTCGCGCGGTGAACCCGTCATCGTCCTCGTTCGGCGCGATGTCGACATGGCGACCGGCTGCAGCGCTACCCATCCGCAGGCAATCCAGGCCGGCAGCGGTCCCTCGGTTACTGGCGTCGCTGCACTTCCTTGCTGTACGGGCGATCAGCCGGGCGGAGACATCTGGCCGGATACCTGTGTTCGGTGCGTCGCCAGATGACGCGGGCGTCGCGGAGGATGCGGAAGGTGACGGAGTAGCGGCGGCTTTTGGTGAGGAAGTGGCTGCCGAAGCCGAGCATGTGCGCCCAGCGTCGGAGCTGTTGCCAGTCGCGGTGGCCGCCGAGGGTCCAGCAGGCGTCTACGAGGCGTTCGGCGTGGGTGCCGTGCTCGTTGGCGTAGAGGTCGATGACGTCGCCGTCGAGGCTTTGCGAGACGTGGCCGGTGGCTTCGGTGCTCTTGGTGGCGAACTTGGCGAGGTAGCCGGCGGCGCGGCTGTCGGTGACTTCCCCGTCGGCGCTGATCGCGCGCACGTCGATGCCCTTGTCCGGGTCGCCCCAGGTGATGCGCCAGCCGTCAGGCTTGGCGGGCGGGTGGTGACGGCGACCGTGGCGGCGGCGTGCTTGATGGCGGCGATGAGGTCGTCGACGGTCAGGGCGGCCGGGGGCGCGACGATGGCGTCGGGGTCGGTGTCGACGCCGTCGAGGCGGACGATGCCGTGGTAGTGCACGACGGCGCGGCGTTGCATCGCCGCGACCTTGCCGAACGACGGCTTGACCGGGGGCACCCGGCGGACGTTCCCACTCTCGGTGATCTGGATGACCGGGGGCAGGCCGAGTTCCCGGGCCGGGCGTTGAGGTGGCGAGTGATGGCGGTGGTGGTGCGGCGCCACAGCTCGGGGGCGGAGTGGTTCCACACGACCTGGGCGTCGTAGTCGTAGCAGTCCAGGCAAAACGGCTGACCCAGCCGGGGATCGTCGGCCTCATGACGGGCCCAGCTGACGGTGGGCTGGCCGTGCTCACACGGCCGGGCGGTCGGGTCCGTGGAGCGGCGGGGGGCAGGGCTCGGCGCGGCAGTCGCAGCGGCGGCGGGTGCCGCAGGTGTGGCGCTTCGCGACCCGGGTGTGCACGGTGCCGAACGACGGGGCGGTGAAGGTCGGGAACACGGCCGGATGGCCGGCGACCGTGGCGGATCCCCTCGTCGGGCACCACAAGGGCTACCAGCCTCGGAGCCGACACGCTCAGGGTGGGCGGGAATGCCGGCGTGCGGGGCGAGGCAGTCCCAGGAGCCCTGGAGGATGCCTCCCGCAGGCGTCGCCCACGAAATGTGTCGAACATGGCACGCGCGCACGCATCCTGGTCCAGGCTTGAACACGGGCACTAGGGACCGGACCGAGCCATCTCTGATGGAGGCAAACAAATGCGTGCGTACAAGGTCGGCTACTTCGTTGGAAGCCTCTCGTCTACGTCCGTCAACCGGGAACTCTCGAAAGCCCTGCTTCGCCTGGCGCCCGAGGACCTAGAGTTCGCCGAGATTCCGATCGGGAACCTGCCGCTGTACAGCCCGGACTACGACGCGAGCTACCCCCCAGAAGCTACCGCGCTCAAAGACGCGATTCGCCAGGTCGACGCGGTACTGTTTGTCACCCCCGAATACAACCGGTCCATCCCAGGCGCGTTGAAGAACGCCATCGACTGGGCCTCCCGGCCGTGGGGTAAGAATTCGTTCGACCACATTCCCGCAGGAGTGATCGGGGCATCCATCGGGCAGATCGGCACAGCCGTAGCCCAACAAAGCCTGCGCGCCGTGCTCAGTTTTTGCAACGCCCGGCAGATGACCGCCCCCGAGGCATACATGCAATACACGCCGCAGATCTTCCCGGGCGACGGTGAGGTCACCGACGAGTCCACAAAGGCTTTCCTAACTGGCTACATGGCAGAGTTCCGGGATCACGTCGTTCGGGTCCTGACCGTATTGCCTCGTGAGGCCGCCCGTTAGTTAGGTGCCCTCGCAACGGAGTAGGAACGGGAGCGCGGCTGCCGACGCCGTCGGTGAGCCGGTCGGCCTCGATTGATGCGATCGTAGCGGCGACGTTGTAACCGCGCAGGTGTCAACAGCGGCCTGTCGCACGGCATCGACGGGTCCCTTCCGCGCTCGGCAACCAGGTGGGACGACCACTTACCACCCTGATCAATCCGATTCCCAAGCTGGCGGTGCGGGTTCGGTTCCCGTCACCTGCTTCATACGAAGGTCCCCGGCCAGAACATGCGTCCCAGCCAGGGCCTTCGTCAGGAGACCGTACTAAGCCCGAAAGCAGCGTGTTTATGGCCGTACGTGAAGATTCTCCTCCGCATGATGACGAGGAGGTTGCCGGGCCCTGTGAGCGGTTAGCGGACGTTGAGCAGGCTAGCCACCGATCTGACCAGCAACCTGTTCTCCTGGTCCGGCCGCCCGACGCCCCGGAGCTGCCGCTAGAGGCCGCCCCGACACCGGAGCCAGTTCGAGGACCAAACCTCTCCAGCGGAGGCCCGGGTCGCTCGCCAACCTGGCCCGCTGCCAAGGTGTTGAGGCGCCGACCAATCGCCTCCGACGTAGGTGCGTGTTCGCCAGCAGCCGATTCAGTTCCCCTTCGACGTACCGCTGCACCTGTGCATGGACTCGCCCGGCGTGGGTGTGGTCCAACTCCCGGAACATGGCCAGAGCCTCCTCAGCGGAGACAAGATCCTCTTCGCCAACCTGATCAGACGCGCCGGGGCGTCCGGCCCCGGACGGGCGGGGCCCCGGAGAGTTCAGCCAGTCCACGGGGGCGGCGCGGTCCAGGACGCCTGGCTGACATAGAACCCGGATGGCCATGTCAGCCAGCCCTGACATCTCCACCGAGTGGGCCGGCACCATGCTGCTGACGCCGATGGAGCCGTTCGGCGCAGCCGTCAGCTTGCCCGCTTCGTCTCGAGGAGCGGCAACAGACGCGCCAAAGCGCCTCCGGCCGCCAACGCCTTGTCGCAGGCCCCGACGAACTCTCGAGAGGAAACTGGTCCGCTGTCTCGACCCGACGTACCAGGTCGACGCGGTATCGGATCATCGCGCCCAGTCGCGCCTGCGATAGGCTGGCGCGCTCCCGCAGCCGACGAAGCTAGGCACCGAAGTAGTGACGTTCGGACTGGAACGGCTCGAGCGCCCGCGGGGTCTGACCCATGACACCGCCTTCTCAGGCATTCGGGTGGCATTGAACCGTCGCCCGTCCGTGTAACGCGGGTCGCTCGAC
>NZ_JBJZOG010000127.1:0-15414 GCF_047200535.1 Micromonospora mangrovicola
GTGGGAGGGGGGGTCGGGGGGGGGGAGGAGGGGGGGGTGAACGGGGGGGGGGGGGGGGGGGGGGGGGGAGGGGGGGGGTGAGCCCCCCCCCCCCCCCCCCCCCCCCCCCCCCCCCCGCGTCCCGTACGGGTCAGACCTTGGCCTTGCCGAGGATGCGGTTCACTGTTGTACCGCACACCGGGCACTTGCCCTTGGCCATGTTCATGCCGGTCTTCGAGACCTCCACGCGGCCCTCGAAGTCCCGCTTCTCCTTGCACTTCACGCAGTAACCGTTGTAGGTCTGGGCCTGGTCGGCCACGGTAGCCCTCCTCGTCTCCTCCGCCGGACATGCCGTCCCGGCGCGTTTCCCTGCGGCGGGCCACGCGTGGCGCCGGCGCCGGGGGGTTCTCGGCGGCCACGCTCGTGACCGCTGGTTGGCGGACCCTACCCAGGTCTGGGCAGTTCCATGTCAGCTGTGCGCCGACTCTGTGAGCTAGTCGACGTCGAGAGTGTGCATGCAGCATTACGTCGGATAAGTCAGTTTGGCGGGGACACGCCGGGTGAACACGCTCAGATCCCCCTTCAGGAGGCCCCCGCGCGGCGGTCCGCCCGTAGATCACCTAACGTGACTCAGGGCCTGGAGGTGACGCTCCGGAGTGCCGGGCGGGTCTTCCGCAAAGAATTTTTTCAGGACTCCTGACGACCAACCGTCATTTTCCGGGCGCGTGTCGTCGTGTTGACTCTTGCGGACCCCTGGTCAGTACGCATTAGCTTTCCCTCGTGACAGTCATCCGAGGCTGCGCGGACCAGTGATGGCCGGGACGCGGAAGCCCGTCGTCGAGGTGCGGCGCAGTCAGCGCCGGCGACGCACGGTGTCCGCGTACCGGGACGGGGAGCGGGTCGTGGTGCTCATCCCCGACCAGTTCTCCCGGGCCGAGGAGAGCGAGTGGGTCGACCGGATGCTGGCCCGGCTCGCCGCCCGGGAGGGGCGGCTCGCCCGCTCCGACGCCGAACTGCTGGCCCGGGCGACCCGGCTGATCAACCTGTACCTGCCCGAGCACGTCGTCGCGGCCGCCCCCGCCAGCGTCCGCTGGGTCACCAACCAGAACGGTCGCTGGGGCTCCTGCACCCCCGCCGACCGCACCATCCGGATCTCGCACCGGATCCAGGACATGCCCGACTGGGTGGTCGACTACGTGCTCCTGCACGAGCTGACGCACCTGATCGTACCCAGCCACAACGCCGCGTTCTGGGCGCTGGTCGGCCGGTACTCGAAGACCGAGCGTGCCCGCGGCTACCTGGAGGGCGTCGCCTCCGCCGTCGGCGTGACCCTGGCCGACTGACCGGCTGCCTGATCCACTCGGGTTGCGGCACGGCGTCCCTTCTCGGCCGATCGACGTCCCGCTTCTCCGCGACACGAGTCGATCATGCCGAGACGGCGGTGCGGGTTAGGGTCGGGCATGGCACGACGTGTGGTGGTGGCGTTGCTCGGACCGGTGGCCTGGACGCCCCCGGGGATCGACCCGGTCCGGTGGCGCGCCGCGCTCGCCGAGGACGTGGTGGACCTGCTGGCCACGCTCAACGAGGTGGAGACCGCGGTCGCGGTGACCCCGGGGGAGCGTTGGCTGGCTGACGAGGTGGTCTGGCCCGGCACGGCGGTGTTCGAGGTGCCGGAACCCACCGCCAACGCCGTCTTCGCCGCCCTGGCCCCCTCCGCCGGACCGGTGGTGGAGGCCGCCCCGGCCGGCGACCCCGCCCCGCCCGCCGGCACCGCCCCGCCCGCCGGCACCGCCCCGACCGCCGGCACCGCGCCGACCGGCGAGACCGCGCCTGCCAGCGAGACCGCGCCGACCGGGTACGACCAGGCGGCCGTGGTGGTCGCCGACGCGCCGGACGTGCCGGGGCTCACCCTCGGCAAGCTGCTCCGACCGCTGTCCAGCCGGCCGGTTGCGGTGGCCCCGGCGGAGGGGAGCGGCCCCGGCCTGCTCGGCGTGGCGGCCCGGCTGCCCGTACCGGACTGGCTGCCGACGGTGGACCTGGACACGGCCGCGCCGGCCGAGGTGCGCGCGGCCGCCCCGCGCCCCGGGGACGTGGCGGTCACCGCCGGCTGGCGCCGGCTGCGCGGACCGGCCGACCTCGCCACCCTCGACCCGGCCTTCGAGGGCTGGGAGGCCACCCGCGCCCTGCTCTCCGGCCGGACCGGCTGACCCGCCGGACCCGCCCCGCCGCCGGGAACGCCCGCCGGGTACCGCAAGATCCGCACAATCGCCGCGAAAGGCCACGTCTTCGCTGCGGTGGTGCGGATCTCGGCGGTGCGGATCAGGACTTGTCGTCGTCCTCGCCCGGGGGCTGCTCCTCAGGGGCGCCGGGGGCGCTGAAGTCGAAGTTCGCCAGCTCCTCGTCCAGGTCGGTGCTGGTCGCCGCGAACGCCTCCGGGTTGGCGAAGTCGTCGTCCGAGGGGAGCAGGTCGGGGTGGCCCCAGACCGCGTCCCGGCCGGCGATCCCGCGGTGCTCGGTCAGCGCCGCCCAGAGGACGGTGGCCTCGCGCAGCCGGCGCGGCCGCAGCTCCAGGCCGACCAGGGCGGCGAAGGTCTGCTCGGCCGGCCCGCCCGCGGCCCGACGGCGGCGGAACGCCTCGCCGAGCCGTACGACGTTGGGCAGGCGGTCGCCCGCGGCGCTGTCCACCACGTGGCACACCCAGCCCTCGACCAGGGCGAGCACCGTCTCCAGCCGGGCCAGCGAGGCCTTCTGGGCCGGAGTGTCCTCGGGAGTGAAAATGCCCTCCAGGGCGATCGCCTGCATGGACTCCGGGTCGGTCGGGTCGACCCGGCCCATCGCCTCCTCGATCGCCTCCCGGTTGACCCGGATGCCCGCGGCGTAGTTCTCCACCGCGGTGAGCACGTGCCCGCGCAGCCACGGTACGTGCTGGAAGAGCCGCTGGTGGGCGGCCTCGCGCAGGGCCACGTAGAGGCGGACCTCGTCCTCGGGCAGCTCCAGGCCCTCGCCGTACACGCGGATGTTGGCCGGGATGAGCGCGGCGGCGCCGGCCGGGCCGAGCGGCAGGCCGATGTCCCCGGCGGAGAGCACCTCGGCGGCGAGCGAGCCGAGCGCCTGGCCGAGCTGGCCGCCGAAGAGCGCACCGCCCAGCGTGGCGACCATCGACTGCATCGGGCCGAGCTGGGCCCGGGCCTCCGGCGGCACCAGGTCGCCCATCGCGCCGACCATCCGGCTGGCCACCGGGTCGCAGAGCTTGCGCCAGACGTCGAGGGTCTTGTAGATCCACTCGTTGCGGTTCCAGGCGACCGACGACCGGATGCCGGAGGGCCACGAGGTGGCCGGCTCCAGCCAGAGGTCGGCGATCCGGAGCGCCTCCTCCACCGCGTTGCGTTCGAACGGCGAAACCGCCGGGTCGCCGTTGGCGGCGAGCTGGCTCGCGGCCACCTGACGGGCGAGGTCCCAGTTGACCGGCCCGCTCCCCGGCGCGGAGAGCAGGTGCTGCAACTGCGACATGAACTGCTGCATCTGCGCGGGATCGTTGGGGTCTGGTGGTTGCCCACCCGGGAGCGCGAAGCCGAACGGAATATCAGGCACGTCGTCTACGGTACGCGTGCCGCGCCGCAGGTCGCGCCGCCGGCGTTGCGCTGACGGCGAAGTCCGGCAGTCACCGCGCCGGACGTCCCCGCCCGGATCGGTACGCTCTGCCCCATGAGACGTCGCGGCGTGACCGTCCTGCTCGGTGCACTGCTCACCGCCCTGCTCAGCGTCGGCGTGCTGAGCGTGCCCATCCCGTACGTGGTGCTCGGCCCGGGCCCGACGGTCAACACCCTCGGCACCGCGGACGGCAAGGAGATCATCCAGGTCACCGGGCGGGCGACGTCCACCTCCGCCGGTCAGCTGCGGCTCACCACGGTCGGCGTGCAGCCCACGGTCCGGCTCCGCTCCGCGCTGGCCGGCTGGTTCTCCAGGGACGAGGCGGTGGTGCCGCGCGAGCTGGTCTACCCGCCGGGCGAGTCGCAGGAGGAGGTCGAGAAGCGCAACGCCGAGGACTTCCAGAACTCGCAGACCAGCGCGGAGACCGCCGCGCTGCGTGAGCTGGGCTTCCCGATCCGGGTGCTGGTGAAGGCGGTCACCCCAGGCGGGCCGTCGGTCGGCGTGTTCAAACCCAACGACGTGCTCACCTCGGTCGACGGCCAGCAGGTGACCAGCGTCGCCAAGCTCACCGAGCTGATCCGGGCCAAGCCGGCGGGAACCGAGCTGAAGATCGGCTACACCCGCGCCGACGTGCCGGGCACCGCCACGGTGACCACCCGGGAGCAGGACGGCCGGCCGCGGATCGGCATCGAGATCGATCAGCAGCAGCCGCACCCGTTCACCCTCAAGATCGACCTGGGGGACATCGGCGGGCCGAGCGCCGGGTTGATGTTCGCCCTCGGCATCGTCGACAAGCTGGAGCCGGCCGACCTGACCGGCGGGAAGGTCATCGCGGGCACCGGCACGATCGACGACGAGGGCCGGGTCGGACCGATCGGCGGCATCGCGCAGAAGCTGGTCGGCGCGAAGGAGGCCGGAGCGAAGGTCTTCCTGGTGCCCGCCGACAACTGCGCCGAGGCGGTCCGCAACCCCCAGCCCGATCTGCCGTTGCTCAGGGTGACATCGCTGGACGACGCGCTGAAGGCGCTGGAGACGCTGCGCGCCGGTGGGCAGCCCACCCGCTGCTGACCCGGCCGGTTGCGGTCGCGCGAGGATCGTGACGTGACCTTGACCCGACGTGTTCAGGAACACCCCGTACTCTGGGTGCCTGGTCGGAGCCGATCACATCGAGCGTGCGGAGCCAACAGTGGTCATGCGTAGCAGTCCCCTGCCGAGGATGAGCCGGCGCGGACGCGTCACCATCGGGGTCCTGATCGGGGTGTTCGTGCTCTTCACCCTGCTCGGGTGGGGAGTCAACGCGTGGACCGACTGGCTCTGGTTCGACGAGGTCCGCTACACCCAGGTCTTCACCGGCGTCCTCGCCACCCGGCTGCTGCTGTTCCTCCTGGTCGGGCTCGGCATGGCGCTGATCATCGCCGGGAACCTCTGGCTGGCGTACCGGCTGCGGCCCCAGCTGCGCCCGCACTCCCCGGAGCAGGCCACCCTCGAGCGCTACCGGGTGCTGCTGAGCCCCCGGCTCGGCACCTGGATCGCCGTGGTCTCCGCGGTGATCGGGCTGTTCGCCGGGCTCTCCGCGCAGAGCCGGTGGGGCCAGTGGCTGCTGTTCCGCAACGGCGGCAGCTTCGGCGTGAAGGACCCGGAGTTCGGCGTCGACATCGGCTTCTACGTCTTCCAGCTGCCGTTCTGGCGTTACCTGCTCGGGGTCGGGTTCACCGCGGTGGTGCTGTCCCTGCTCGGCGCGCTGGCCGTGCACTACGTCTTCGGCGGGGTGCGGCTGCAGGGCGTCGGGGACCGGATGACCAATGCCGCCCGCGCCCACCTGAGCACGCTGGTCGCCGTCTTCGTCCTGCTCAAGGCCGTCGCGTACGTGCTGGACCGGCGGGCGATGCTGCTCGAGTACAACGAGGGTGCCAAGCTCTACGGCGCCGGCTACGCGGACGTGAACGCGCTGCTCCCGGCGAAGGAGATCCTGGCGTACATCTCGATCGTGGTGGCGATCGTGATCATCGTGTTCTCCAACGCGGTGATGCGGAACCTGGTCTGGCCCGGCATCGCGCTGGCCCTGCTCGGCGTCTCCGCGGTGGCGATCGGCGGCATCTACCCGTGGGCGGTGCAGACCTTCGAGGTCAAGCCGAGCGCCCGCGACAAGGAGGCGCCGTACATCCAGCGCAGCATCGAGGCGACCCGGTCGGCGTTCGGGCTGACCGACACCAACATCAAGTCGTACGCGGCGAGCAACCTCACCCCGCCGGCCAGCCTGGCCACCGACACCTCGGTGGTGCAGAACGCCCGGCTGCTCGACCCGCAACTGGTCTCCGAGACCTACACCCAGCTCCAGCAGGTGCGCGGCTTCTACGACTTCGGGCCGAAGCTGGACATCGACCGGTACACGGTGGGCGGCAAGACCGCCGACTACGTGGTCGGCGTCCGGGAGATCAACTACGGTGAGCTGACCCCGCAGCAGAGCAACTGGATCAACCGGCACACCGTCTACACCCACGGCTACGGCCTGGTCGCGGCCCCGGCCAACCAGATCTGCAACGGCCTGCCGTACTTCGTCTCCGGCTTCCTCGGCGAGCAGAGCAAGGAGGAGCAGGGCTGCTCCTCGCCGACCGAGCAGATCCCGGCGCAGCAGCCGCGGATCTACTACGGCGAGCGGATGGAGTCCGACGACTACGCGATCGTCGGGCAGACCGGGGACCGCAACGTCGAGTTCGACCGCCCGACCTCGACCGGCGGCGAGCAGTACTACACCTACACCGGCGAGGGCGGCGTCAAGATCGGCTCGTTCGGCCGCCGGCTGCTCTACGCGATCAAGGAGCAGGAGTCGAACTTCCTCCTCTCCGAGCAGCTGAACCAGAACTCCAAGCTGCTCTACGTGCGTAACCCGCGGGACCGGGTGGAGAAGGTCGCGCCGTTCCTCACCCTGGACGGCGACCCGTACCCGGCGGTGGTGAACGGGCGGGTCCAGTGGATCGTGGACGGCTACACCACCGCGGCGACCTACCCGTACGCGGACCGGGTCAACCTCCAGGCCGAGACCGCCGACGAGCTGACCGGGCGGGGCACCTTCCAGCTCGCCCGGGAGAACGTCAACTACATCCGCAACTCGGTCAAGGCGACGGTCGACGCGTACGACGGCACGGTCCGGCTCTACGCGTTCGACGACACCGACCCGGTGCTCAAGGCGTGGAACAAGGCGTTCGGCGGCGACCTGGTGCTGCCGAAGGCGGACATCCCGCCGGAGCTGGCGGCACACTTCCGCTACCCGTCGGACCTGTTCAAGGTGCAGCGCAACCTGCTCACCCGGTTCCACGTCACCGACCCGGGCGACTTCTACTCGGGGCAGGACTTCTGGCAGGTGCCCAACGTGCCGGACGCGCCGGACAGCGGGCAGAAGCAGCCGCCGTACTACCTCTACACGCAGTTCCCGGGCCAGGACGCGGGGCCGCGCTTCCAGCTCACCTCCGCGGTCACCCCGAACGGCCGGCAGAACCTCGCCGCGCTGATCTCCGGGTCGTACGTCGACGGCCAGCCCCGGCTGGAGGTGCTGGACCTGCCCGACCAGACCCGCACCGCCGGGCCGGTCCAGGTGCACCAGCAGATGATCAACACCAACTCGAACATCCGGCAGCAGCTCAACCTGTTGCAGTCCAACCAGGCGCAGGTGCTGTACGGCAACCTGCTGTCGCTGCCGTTCGGCAACGGCATGCTCTACGTCGAGCCGGTCTACGTGAAGAGCAACCAGCAGGACGCCTACCCGCTGCTGCAGAAGGTGCTGCTCTCGTACGGTGACGGCGGTTCCTACATGGTGCTGGCGGACAACCTGCCCGACGGCATCAAGCAGCTCGTCGAGCAGGGCAAGCGGGCCGCCTCGGGCAACCCGCCGCCACCCGGCGGGGAGGTCACGCCGCCCGGCGGCGCCGGCCCGCCGGCGGTCAGCGGGGAGCTGGCCCAGGCCGCCGACCGGGTGCAGAGCGCGATCGGCGAGGTCCGGGCCGCCCAGGCGTCCGGCGACTTCGAGCGGTACGGGCGGGCGTTGAAGGCGCTGGACGAGGCCATGACCGCCTTCCAGGACGCGCAGGCGGCGGCCGGACCATCGGGGAGCGGCAGCCCGTCCGGGCCGCAGTCGGCCTCGCCGTCCCCCTCGCCGAACGGCTGACGCCCACCCGACCACGCAGGCCCGTGGCCCGGAACCCGTAGCGGTCCCGGGCCACGGGCCTGTCACGTTCCGGACGCGATCCCCCGCAACCCGAGTTCCGGTTCCACCGTCATCAGAACAGGTGGACCGGAGGGAGGCGGACTCTTAATGCGGGACGTGAACAGCTTCGACGACTTCTACCGCAGCACCTCGGCGCGGATGCTGCGGTACGGCTACGCGGTGGCGGACGACCCCGTCGAGGCCCAGGACCTCGTCCAGGAGGCCTACGCGCGGGCCTGGCGGCAGTGGGACAAGCTGGTCGCCCATCCGGCCCCCGAGGCGTGGCTGCGGCTGGTGATCAGCCGGCTCGCCACCGACCGCTGGCGGCGGTTGCGCCTCTGGCGGCTGGCGGCCAGCCGGACCGGGCCGCCGGACGACGTACGTCCACCGGGCGAGGAGACCGTCCTGCTGGTCGGCGCGCTCCGGCAGTTGCCGGCCCGGCAGCGACAGGCCCTCGCTCTGCACTACCTGTTCGACATGTCGGTGGAGGAGGTCGCCCGGGAGGCCGGCGTTCCCACCGGCACCGTGAAGTCCTGGTTGGCCCGTGGCCGTGCCCGGCTGGCCGAGCTGCTGCCCGGCGTGGTCACCGAGGAGCTGGAGGTGAACGATGTCGCGTGATCTGACCCGCCTCTACCGGTCTCTGGCCGCCGACACCGACGAGCGGGTGCTGCCGGCCCCGGACCAGCTGCGTCGGCGCGCCGACCGCCGGGCGCGCAACCGGGGCGCGCTGGGCGCCCTGGCCGTCGCGATGCTGGTCGCCGGCACCGCCGCCGGTTCGCGGATGGTCCTCACCGCCGGGCCGGACACCGCGCCGGGCCCGCCGCCGGCCGCCAGCCCCACCGGCACTCCGTCGGCGGCGCCCACCAGCGCGACGCCATCGCCCTCGCCGAGTCGCACCGCCCCGCCCTCGCGTACGCCGGCCGCGTCGCCGACGACGGGCACGGGGCCGACGGTGTCCACCCCGACGAGCATCCCGGACCGGGCCTTCTTCACTCTGGCCCCCGGGAACGACACCGGGGATCCGGGGACCTTCGTGGGGAATCCCGTGCTGCCCGACCTGTGCGGCGCGACGCCGGGCGAGGCGCAGATCGTGCGGCGTCGGGTGCGGACGATGCCGTTCACGATGCCGGACGCGCCGCCGGCGTCGGTGCCGGCCGGGCTGTACCGGCACGGCATCACGATCTACCGGGCCGGCCGGGGCGACGACGCGCTGCGGGAACTGCTCCGGGCCGTGCGGGACTGCCCGGAGCAGCCGCTGTACGGAAGGTCGGACGTCTCCTCGACCCAGCGCCTGCTGGCCGACGGCGGGTACGGCGACGAGTCGGTGCTGTTCGAGATCCGCCACCCGTACCTCGACGTCAACGGCGACCAGACCGGCGGCGAGGAGGTCCACCTGGTCCGCGCGATCCGTCTCGGCGACGTGGTCACCGTGCTCTGGGAGCAGGGCTGGGAGGGCGGCTCGACCGACCGCGCGCAGTTCGACGCGGACAGCCGGCGGGCGGCCGAGGCGCTGCGGAGATGGCTGGGGTGAGGGCCCGTTTTGCGCCCCCTGGGCCGGTGCGCTACGGTGGACGAGCCGACGCGGGGTGGAGCAGCTCGGTAGCTCGCTGGGCTCATAACCCAGAGGTCGCAGGTTCAAATCCTGTCCCCGCTACTCGTCGCGAAAGGCCCCGGAGTTCCGCTCCGGGGCCTTCGTCATGTCGCGAGCCGTCGGGTCGCGAACCGGCCGCCGGGCCGGATCGGGGGACCCGGCTGATCTCCACGGCGAGGATGCGATAGGCTGTACGAGCCGACGCGGGGTGGAGCAGCTCGGTAGCTCGCTGGGCTCATAACCCAGAGGTCGCAGGTTCAAATCCTGTCCCCGCTACTCGTCGCGAAAGGCCCCGGAGTTCCGCTCCGGGGCCTTTCGCCGTTTTCCCGCCACCTGCGGAGAGCCGCCGGCAGGGGCTTGCCGAAAAATCTGAGAAAGTACGTTCGAAGTATGTCTCTCAGAAATCCCGGCCATGAGGGCAACCCGTACGGCGACCTCGAGCTGACCAACCCGACGGCGATGCGGGCGCTCTCCCATCCGGTCCGGCTGGCCATCCTGTCGCGGTTGCAGCGGTACGGCCCGGCGACCGCCACCGAGCTCGCCGAGCACGTCGGGGCGACCCCCTCGGTCACCAGCTGGCACCTGCGGCACCTGGCCGGTTTCGGCCTGGTCCGGGACAGCGGGACCGGTGGCGACGCCCGGAAGCGGTACTGGGCGGCGAGTGCCCGCGGCTTCCGGTTCACCTTCCCCGAGGATGAGGAGGGGCAGGCCGCCAGCCAGGTGCTGAGTCGCGCCATCTTCACCCAGTACGCGGACCTTCCCCGACGCTGGATGTTCGAGGTCGAGCCGGATCTCGCGCCGGAGTGGCGACGGGAGGCCGGCCTGTCGAACACCACCGTCCGGCTGACCGCCGCCGAGCTGGCCGCCGTCAACGCCGCGATGGAGCAGGTGCTCGCGCCGTACGTCACCCGGGACTTGGACGACCAGCCGACGGACGGCCGCCACGTACGGTTCATGCGCTACGTGCTGCCCGAGGCGGAGGAGCGGTGAGCGGCCCGGAGCAGCGCCGCCGCCCGCTGCTCCACGAGCCCGGCTTCCGGTCCTTCTTCCTGGCGCACACCGTCTCGCAGTTCGGCGACCGGATCTCCGAACTGGCCTTCCCGCTTCTCGCGGTGCTCCTCCTCGACGCCACCGCCGCCCAGGTGTCGGTGCTGACCGCGCTGGTGTGGCTGCCGAACCTCGCCGGGATCCTCCTCGGCACCTGGGTGGACCGGCAGCCGAACAAGCGGCGGCTCCTGGTGGCGGCCGATCTGATCCGGGCCGCGTTGCTCGCGACGGTGCCGATCGCGTTCGCGTTCGACGCCGGCACGCTGGTCCAGCTCTACGCCGTGGCGCTGCTGACCGGGGCCGCCTCGGTGCTGTTCAACACCACGTACCCGGCCTTCTTCGTGCTGCTGGTGGACCGGTCCGGCTACCTGGCGGCGAACAGCGCGCTCAGCGCCAGCCGGTCCGTCTCGTTCATCGCCGGTCCGGCCCTCGGGGGTGTGCTCGTCCAGGCGTTGACGGCGCCGATCGCGATCGGCGTGGACGCGGTCTCGTTCCTGCTGTCCGCGCTGGGTGTCGGCCGGGCCCGCCTCGTCCGGGCCGGCGGCACCGGCGACGCGGCGACCGGTCGGCTGTGGCAGCGGGCCCGGGAGGGGATCCGGTTCACCCTCGGCCACCCCGTGCTGCGGGCCGGCCTCGGCTGCGCGGCCACCGTCAACTACTTCAGCTTCATCTTCAACGCCCTGCTCGTGCTCTTCGCCAGCCGTACGCTCGACCTCCCCGCCGGGCTGCTCGGCCTGGCTCTCGGGGGCGGCGCGGCCGGCGGCCTGCTGGGCGCGGTCGCTGCGCCGCGCCTGTCCGCCCGGATCGGCGTGGGCCGCTGCATCGTGCTCGGCGCCGTCGTCTTCCCGGCCTCGATCGTCCTGGTGGCCGTCGCCGGAGGCCCGCTCTGGGCGCGGGTTGCGCTGGTGGCGGGAGCCGAGTTCCTCTCCGGGGTCGGCGTGATGCTGTTCGACGTCAACCTCAACGCGCTCAACGCCACCGTCATCCCCGACAGCCTGCGCAGCCGGGTCTCCGGGGCGTACTCGACCATCAACTACGGGGTCCGGCCCCTGGGGGCGCTGACCGGCGGAGCGCTCGGCAGTTGGCTGGGCCTGCGGCCCACGGTGTGGATCGCGGCGATCGGCGGGACCCTGTGCGTGCTCTGGTTGCTCCCGTCGCCGATCCCGAGGGTGCGCTCGCTGGACCAGCTCGACGAGGGCCGCCGGGCCGGCAGCCTCGCCCCGGCGGGGCGATGAGCGTCGGGCGGACCGGGTTCGTCGTGCCCGCGCCGCCCGGGTTGCGCCGCTCGGCGAGGATGAGGGCATGTCTGCTTGGAACAGGTGGTGGGGACGGCTCGGCGCGGTCCTCGGTGCGGTCGTGCTCTCGGTGTTCGTGCCGGTCGCGGCCTGGGCGTCCACGGGCACCGGCGAGCTGGTGGTGGAGGCTGCCCGGCGGCGGCCCCGGGGCGGTGGCGGCTTTCTCGGGCTGCTCTGCTGCCTCCCGGTGGTCGTCGTGATCGTGCTGCTGGTGCTGCTACTGATGCGCAACCGGCGCGGCGGACCGCCGCGCTGACCCGCGCCCTCGGCCGCGGTCCGGTCCAAGTGGCCGGGCCGGGGCGGGGTTACGCGGCCAGAGCCGCGTTCGCCTGCGCCATGAACTTCGAGGTCGCCGTCCGGGGCCCGGCCTGCTTCGCGCGGATGCTCTCCGCCGTGGCGATGAGGAGGGTACGGACCCGCGCGTGGCCCTTGGGCGGGGGAGCGGGCGCCGGACCCATCAGGTCGGCGAGATCGGTGTCGAGGGCCACCATCCGCTTGACGGTCCGGTCGGTGCTGCCATCGGTGACGAACCGCCGGACGGAGACGCTCGGGTTCAGCCCGCGCTCGGTGCCCAGGATCCGACCGGCGGCCACGTTGTTGGTCAGAAAGTTGATCACGTCGACGACCACCCCGGGCTGGCGGGTCCCCCGGAACGCGGCCCAGTACATCGACGCCCGCGGCCACTGCGCGGCCGGGGTGCCCGGCAGGGCGACCATGCCGAGCTCGTCGTCGGTCAGGCGCTGGAGTTCCGGGAACTGGTGCGACCAGGCGAAGGACGCCGCCGCGTGCCCGGTGACCACCAGCTGCTTGGCCGGCTCCCCGGTGTCCGCCAGCTCCACCAGCGCGGCGCTCGGCGTGGCGCGGTCGGACCGGGCCACCTCCCAGAACTCGAACCAGTCGAGCAGTTCGGCGGAGCTGAAGCCGAGCTGGCGACCCTGATACAGCTCACCACCCTGCCCGCGCAGCCAGAGCCAGAGCGCCCGGTAGTCGCCGGAGGGGTCCATCGTGCCGGCCACCCGGTTGCCGGACGTCCGGGTGACCTGGGTCGCCCAGCCCACGTACTCCTTCCAGGACATGCCGGTGTGCGGTTCGGGCACCCCGAGGCGGCGCAGCAGGTCCCGGTTGTAGACCAGCGCGGCGTTGGTCTGCGCGGCGGGAACCGCCATGGTCCGCTCGTCCACCCGGCCGTACCGGGCCAGGTTCTCCGGCAGGCCGCGCAGGTCGAGCCGGCCGTCCGCGACGTACCGGGTGAGGTCGAGGACGATCTCCCGTTGGGCGTACTCGGCGAGCACGGTGTCGTCGACCTGGAACAGGTCGGGCACGTTGCCGCCGGTGGCCTGGGTGGCGAGCCGGTCGTAGTAGCCGCTCTGGCTCTGCCAGGTGATCCGGAAACGCACCCGGGGGTTCTGCTGGGAATAGAGGCGCAGCGCCTTCTCGGTGGCCTCGGCCCGCTGATTGCCGCCCCACCAGAAGACGGACAGCTCGATCGGCCCGTCGTCGGTGCGGGTCTGCTCGTCCGGGGAGCAACCGGCCAGCCCGCCGCCGAGCAGCGGCAGCCCGGTCAGCGCGCCGAGGAGCCGCCGCCGGTCGAGGCCGGGGCGGGACGCGGGCTGCGGAGCGGGCACGGGGTTCTCCTGGGGCGGCGGTGGCGGACGGACCATTTACACAGGCCGCGGGCGGGGGTGTCAACGCCGTCCCGGCGCGCCTCGGGTCCGGGGCCGGTGCAACGGTCGGTGGCCGCGCCGGGCGGGGCACCGCTCCCATGGTGTACTAACGCCGTGGAACTTCTGCACTCGGGCAAGGTCCGGGACGTCTACGCCGACGGCGACGACCTCATCCTGGTCGCCTCCGACCGGATCTCCATCTACGACGTGGCGCTGCCGACCCCGATCCCGGACAAGGGTCGCCTGCTCACCGCCCTGTCGCTGTGGTGGTTCGAGCAGCTCGGCGACCTGGTGCCGAACCACGTCATCTCGGCCACCGACGTGCCGGCGGAGTTCGCCGGCCGGGCGATCCGCTGCCGGCGGTTGGAGATGGTCCCGGTGGAGTGCGTGGCCCGCGGCTACCTGACCGGCGGCGGCTTCGCCGAATACCAGCGCACCGGAGCGGTCTCCGGCGTGGAGTTGCCCCGGGGGCTGATGGAGGCGTCGATCCTGCCCGAGCCGATCTTCACCCCGTCGACCAAGGCGCCCAAGGGCGAGCACGACGAGCCGATCACGTACGCCCAGGTGGTCGACAAGGTCGGTGTGGAGACCGCCGAGCGGCTGCGACAGATCACCGTCGACATCTACTGCCGGGGCGCGGAGATCGCCGCCGACCGGGGCATCCTGGTCGCCGACACCAAGATCGAGCTGGGCTGGGCTCCGGACGGCACCCTGGTCCTCGCCGACGAGGTGCTCACCTCCGACTCCTCCCGGTTCTGGCCGGCCGAGTCGTACCAGCCGGGCCGCGCCCAGTTCTCCTACGACAAGCAGTACGTCCGGGACTGGGCCACCGGCAGCGGCTGGGACAAGCAGCCGCCCGCCCCCGAGGTGCCGGGCGAGGTGGTCGAGGCGACCCGGGCGCGCTACGTCGAGGTCTACGAGAAGCTCACCGGCAACCGCTGGGACTGACCGGGACACTCCCCGAACCGGGCGGTGATCGACCCCGGATTGCGGCAGTCCGGCGTGTGCCGGCGGCGGGACGCGGCGGGTCGCCGCAAGTCGGGCCGGCGCAGGACCGCGAGAACTGCGCGCGGGGGATCCCTGCCGCGCTCAACGCGGCGCGGCCCCGGGCCGACGCCGGTCACCGGCGGCCACCTGTCCCGACCCGGACCGGTGCGACGTGCGGCAGGGCGACCTCCTGGCGAGTGCCCTGCTCCGAAGGTCTCGATCTACCACCGCCCGAGCTGGAATGGGCCCGTATGGTGGTCGGTTGTACCGGGACATGCAAGATGATCTGGACTCGCCCGGCGGTATCCATCCTCTGCTGGCGGGACGGTTCAGCCCCTACAGGTTCGACCCCTCGGCCGTTGTCGACGACTACTCCGTCGGCTTGCTGTTGGAAGCCGCGCGGTGGGCACCGTCCGCCGGAAATTCCCAGCCATGGGGGTTCTACGCGAGCCGGCCCGGGGAGCCGGAGCACGAGCGGGTGGTGCGCCACCTCGCGCCCAGCTCGGCCCGGTGGGCGCTGGACGCCGGCCTGCTCGTCGTCACACTGGCGCGCCGTCACGTCGGCGACCCGCAACTGGCCTACTCAGAGTTCGCGGACTACGACCTCGGCCAGGCCGTCGCCCACCTAACCGTCCAGGCTCAGGCGATGGGACTGGCCGCCCACCAGTTCCGGGCCTTCAACCTGGAAGGCCTCACCGAAGACCTGCACCCGGACCCGGGATGGGCGATCGTGTCCATGATCGCGCTTGGAAAGGCGGCCGACGAGCCGCCGAGGAGCCGCGACCGGCGCAGCATCGCCGACCTGCGTTCTGCCCCCTGGTCGCTGTCCGGGCAGCGCTGTGCCCGGCAGATCCTCCGAGCGGAGGAGGATCACGGTGCGGGATGTGATTCACCGGCGCCACCCGGTTCAACAAATTCGCCGTGCGCTACGCAGCCACCAGTCACCTCGCTGCCATCAACGAGTGGCTGTGGCCGACTTCGACACCGGCTTTCCGGCTT
>NZ_JBJZOG010000128.1:0-15214 GCF_047200535.1 Micromonospora mangrovicola
GCCGGCGTCCGGCGGGGCGGCGAGCTGCCCGGGCTGCTCGGACAGCGGGGTCGACATCGTCGTCGACATACCAGTCGTCTGGTCACTCATAGCGGATCCTCGGGTCCAGGGCGGCGTAGAGCAGGTCCACCAGCAGGTTCATCAGGAGATAGACCAGCACCAGGACCACCACGATGCCAACAACGGTAGCGCTTTCCTTCGTGACGATGGCCCGCAGCACCTGGCGGCCGATGCCGTTGATGCCGAAGATGCCCTCCGTGACGATCGCGCCACCCATCAGGGCGCCGAGGTCGGTGCCGAGCAGGGTAACGACGGGGATCAACGAGTTGCGCAGCAGGTGCACGCCCACCACCCGGCGCATCGGGAGACCCTTGGCGATGGCGGTGCGGACGTAGTCGGCGCGCCGGTTCTCCGCGATGCTGGTGCGCGCCACCCGGGCGACGTACGCCATCGAGACGCTACCCAGCACGAAGCCCGGCAGGATCAGCTCGGTGATCCGCATGTCGTTCGAGACGGTGGGGGTGACGAGACCCCACTTGACGCCGAAGAGCCACTGGAGCACGAAGCCGATGACGAAGACCGGCAGCGCGATCAGGAACAGGGTGGAGATCAGGACCAGGTTGTCCAGGAAGCCGTTGCGCCGCAGACCGGTCAGCACGCCCGCGCCGAGACCGACGACGCCCTCGATGACGAGCGCCACCACCGCCAGCTTCAAAGTGTTCGGGTACGACACCATGATGATGTCGCTGATCTCGCGACCACTGAACGTGATACCGAAGTCACCCTGAAAAAGGTTCTTCATGTAGGTGGCGTACTGCACCCAGATCGTCTGATCGAGATGGTACTTCTCGGTCATCATGGCCACGTAGTTCGGCGGGCAGCCGCGGTCGCCGCACTTGCCGGCGAACGGGTCACCGGGCACCGCCCAGACGAGCCAGTAGATCAGGAATGTCGTACCGATGAAGACCGGCACAAGTTGCAGCAGCCGTCTCAAGAGATAACGGCCCATGGGGTGGTCCTCCAGACAGGGGGGCGCGTCGGACGGCCGACACGGGATGGTGACAACGTGCGAGGGGTTCGTTGTACACCCCCTCGCGGAACGGCCCCGGGTCGGGCTCACCGGTAGGCGAGCCCGACCCGGGGTCAGACCGTTCGGATCAGAGCTCGACCGAGGTGATGTCGAGCTCGCCGACGTTGGTCAGCTCCATCTTCTTGATCTTCTCCGAGTGGCCGGACTGCTGGCCGTAGAAGTAGATCGGAACCGAAGGAACGTCCTGGTCGACGATCTTGAGGGCCTCTTCGAACTTCTTGTGCGATTCCTCGAGGCTGGGGGCCGCGCCGGCCTCCTTGGCGAGGGCGTCGACCTGCGGGTTGCTGTACAGGCCGTCGTTCGAGGAGCCACCGGTGACCAGCAGCGGGTTCACCCAGTTCTCGATGTCCGGGTAGTCCTGCTGCCAGGCGGCCCGGTACATGCCGTCCATCTTGTGGGCGTTGATGTTGCCCCGGAAGACCGCGAAGGTCGGCACGCCGACGGCGACCGCGTCGATGCCCAGGTTGGTCTTGATCTGCTGGGCGACGGCCTCCATCCACTCCTTGTGGCTGGCGTCAGCGTTGTAGTACAGCTTCAGCTTCCCGGTGAAGCCGCCAGCCTCCTGCAGGAGCTGCTTGGCCTCGTCCGGCTTGAACTGGCAGGCGCTGCAGTTGCCGGCCGGCGCACCCGGGGTCAGCGGGTTGGCCCAGCTGTCAGCCGGCTTGCGGGTACCGAAGAAGATCTTGTCGGAGATCTCCTGCCGGTTGATCGAGAGCGAGATCGCCCGACGCAGCTTCGCGTCCGTGAAGCGCTTGTCGTAGAACGGGAAGGCGATGAAGGCGGTCGCCGGGCTGGTCGACGCCATCGCGCGGTCGCCCAGGTCGCTCTTCCACTTGTCACCGGCCAGCGCCGAGGTCGGCACCTGGTCCATGAAGTCCAGGTTGCCGGCGAGCAGGTCGTTGTACGCCGCCGAGTCGTCCTGGTACAGCTTGACGGTGACGTCCTTGATCTTCATCTTGTCGCGCAGGCTGTAGTCGTCGAAGCGGGTGAGCTTGACCTCGACGTTGTCCTGCCACGACACGAACTTCACCGGACCGTTGCCGATCGGGTTCTTGCCGAACTCCTGCGGAGTCTCGGAGAAGAACTTGTCCGGCAGCGGCATGAAGGCGCTGTAGCCGAGCTTGGTCGGGAAGACCGCAGTCGGCGAGGAGAGGGTGACCTCGAAGGTGGTGTCGTCGATGACCTTCAGGCCGGACATCTCCTTGGCCGACGGCTCCGGGGCCTTCTTCGGGCCGTCCGGACCGTCCGGGTCCTCGGTGAAGACGTCGTTGAAGCCCTGGATGTCCGAGAAGAAGCTGGCGTTCTGCGCGCCGTTCGGACCGTAGGCCGCCCAGTTCCAGGCCTTGACGAAGCTCTCGGCCTTGACCGTGGTCCCGTCGTGGAACTTGGTGTTCGGCTTGATCTTGATCTTGAAGACCTTGGAGTCGCTCGTGTCGATCGACTCGGCCAGCGCGTTCTGCGGCGCGCCACCGTTGTTCGGGTACTCGACCAGACCGGTCCACATCCAGTCGATGATCTTGCCGCCACCGGTCTCGGTGGTGTTCGCCGGAACCAGGGGGTTCTCCGGCTGAACGCCGTTGATGACGATCGCGCCGTCCTTGCTGGCACCGGGGTCGCCACCCTCATTGTTGCCGCTCGAGCAGCCGGACGCGACGAGCGCGAATGCCGCGCCCACCGCGAGCGCGCCGCTCGCCCGCTTCGAGACTCTCATTCCGAGGGGCCTCCTCTTTCTAACCTGGTTCCGTCGTGGGTTTCACGCACGTCTGGGGGGTGACACCACCGACGACCCGAACCACAGACCGCCGGTCAACCGCAGAGGAAATCGGGACACCCCAGGGGCACCGATCCGCCGGGCACCGCACCCTCGATGATTGGCACCGAGCAGGACCGACGGCCACGCGGCGTCACTCAGCGGCGTCACGTGGTCGGCAGGCCCGACGGGGTGCCTCACACCGGGGGGTGAGGTGCTGCCACTGTGACACCCACCGGCCCATTGCGTGAAGGTGCCGTTATCAAGCCGTTAGTTGGCCGCCACGTTGCCGATACTTGAGAAAAGATCATGAAACGACCTGGTCGTACCGGCCCGAACAGCCAAGACATGGCCACACCGGGCAGGGCCTGACGCGTAGGGTCCAGCCTTGTGAGCTTTCCCGCCTCCGCTCCGGCGCTCCCGGACGCCCGCCGAGCCCTGGCTGTTTTTGCCCATCCGGATGATGTCGACTTCGGCTGTGCGGGCACCATCGCCAGCTGGGTGGACGAGGGTGTAGAGGTCGCGTACCTGATCGTCACCCGAGGGGACTCCGGCGGCTTCGACGACACCCCGCGGGAGGAGATGCCGGCCCGGCGCGAGGCCGAGCAGCGGGCCGCCGCGGCGGCGGTGGGCGTACACCGGGTCGACTTCCTCGACGGCCACCCCGACGGCACCCTCACCCCCAGCCTGGAGCTGCGCCGCCAGATCAGCGCGGCGATCCGGCGGTTCCGGCCGGACCGGATGCTGACCAGCTCCCCGTTGCGCCGCTGGGAGCACCTGACCGGCCCCAGCCACCCCGACCATCTGGCCGTCGGCGAGGCCGCCACGTGCGCCGTCTACCCAGACTCCCGCAACCGCTTCGCCTTCCCCGAGCTGCTGGCCGAAGGGCTGGAGCCGTGGGTGGTGCGGGAGATCTGGTACGCGGGCGGCCCCGCGCCCGACCACGCCGTCGACGTGACCGAGCAGGTCGACCGCAAGATCGCCGCGATGCGCGCGCACCACTCGCAGACCGCGCACCTGGACGTCGAGACCTGGGTACGCGACCGGCTCACCACGGTGGCCGACAACGCCGGCCTCCCCGCCGGCCGGCTCGCCGAGGCGTTCACGGTGCTGCGCACCGAGTGAACCGGGCCCCGGCGGAGGCAGTGCTCACCTGCCGGTGTACCCGGAAAGCGCCCGGCCCCGGCGCACCACACGGGGGCGCCGGGGCCGGGCGGACCGCTCGGGTCAGGCGGTGAAGCGGACCTTGCGCCGCCGGACGATCAGCACGGTGACCGCGCCGGCGGCCAACAGCAGCACGCCCACGGTGGCGGCGGCGGCGATCGGCGAGCCGGTCAGCGGCAGACTGCCGCCCTGGCTGGCCGGCGAGGTCGACGGCGCGGGGCTGCCGGTCGGGGCCGACGGGGAGGGGCTCTCCGCCGGTGCCGACGGCGACGGCGCCGACGGGGACGGGGACGCCGGGGCGGCGCCGAACGTGGCGGAGGCCCGGGCCTTCACGGTCTCGCCGGTGCTGTCGCCGAGGATCAGCTTCTGGGCCCTGCCCCCGGTGTAGAGGAAGATCCGGCCGAACGATACGGAGTTCTCGGCGGACAGGGTCACCGACACGTCGCCGGCGTCGTCCCGGGTGAGCCAGAACCGGCCACCGTTGGTGGTGGTGGTGATGGGCTTGCCGGCCTCGTCGACGGCCTGGCCGCCGGTCGCCGCGACGGTGATCTCGCCCGCCGGGCCGGTGACGGTGAACGGCCCCGCCTTCTCGCCGGCGTTCGCGGTGGCCTTCGCCGGGTCGACGGTCAGCTCGGCCTTCGGCTCCGGCTGGCTGGTCGCGTGGTCGACCAGGTAGTCGTGCACCTTCTTGACCACGGCATACTGCCGCTTGCCGAGCCGCAGGTCGGCCGACCAGTCGCCGAGCACCACGTCGTCGCTGAAGGTCCAGATCGCGGTCTGGGTGCCGAAGTAGAGCAGGACGTCGCGACGGGCGGCATCGACCCCCGCCGGCACGGTGGCGCCCGCGGCGGCCAGCAGCGCGGC
This sequence comes from Micromonospora mangrovicola, assembly GCF_047200535.1. Classification (NCBI taxonomy): domain Bacteria; kingdom Bacillati; phylum Actinomycetota; class Actinomycetes; order Micromonosporales; family Micromonosporaceae; genus Micromonospora; species Micromonospora mangrovicola. The sequence continues at coordinate 4,869 of NZ_JBJZOG010000128.1, forward strand.
CGGGTCGCCGTTCGGGTAGCCGTGGGTCAGCACCCACTGCACCTTGCCCAGCTTCTCCGCGGCGATGCCGGACCTGTCCCAGCTGCCTTCGTCGTACCTACCGCCCAGCTTGACCGCCGTGTGGAAGTCGATGCAGTAGGTGGTGACCTGCTTACCGTCGATCATCAGGGCCAGCTCGGAGGTGGTCATCGGCTTGCCGTTGAGCTTCAGCTGGACACTGGTGCCCTTGACGCTGACCGCCGTGCCGGTGGCCGGCCCGTCGGCCGCGCGCGCCGGCCCGGTCAGGCCCAGTGCCAGCGCGCCGCCGGCGACGACCGCGGCGGCGGTACGCGCCCAGCGTCGACCTCGTTGCATGAACATCGGAATCGTGCACCTCTCCCCAGGGGTGGCGGCCCGCCCACGCGGGCCCGACACGTCGCCGTTCCCGCAGGGTCTCGCACCACCCGTACGCGGAGAACGCGACGGGCCATTATGGACGAATCGATGACCATCTGTCACCCCCGCCGGGGCGGAGCGGTCAGACCAACCGACGGTCGGCGGCCCACCGGGACAGCTCGTACCGGTTGGACATCTGGAGCTTGCGCAGCACGTTGGAGACGTGCGTCTCGACCGTCTTGATCGAGATGAACAGCTCCTTGGCGATCTCCTTGTACGCGTACCCCCGGGCCAGCAGCCGGAGCACCTCGCGCTCGCGGTTGGTGAGCTGGTCCAGCTCGGGGTCGGCGACCGGCGCGTCCGGCCGGGCCGCGAAGGCGTCCAGCACGAACCCGGCCAGCCGCGGGCTGAACACCGCGTCCCCGTCGGCCACCCGGCGGATCGCGTCGGTCAGCTCGTCCGGCGAGATGGTCTTCGTGACGTACCCCCGGGCACCGGCCCGGATCAGCCCGATCACGTCCTCGGCCGCGTCCGAGACGCTCAGCGCCAGGAACCGCACCTGCGGGTGGGTACGCCGCATCGCCTCCAGCACGGCCCGGCCGCCGCCGTCGGGCATGTGCACGTCGAGCAGCACCACGTCCGGCTGGGTCGCGGCGATCCGGGTGACCGCCTCGGCCACGGTGCTCGCCTCCCCCACCACCTCGACGTGTGCGCCCAGCTCCGCGCGGACGCCCGCCCGGAACATGGCGTGGTCGTCGACGAGGAACACCCGCAGCCGCCCCTCCCGGGGCGCCGCCGGGTCGACCGCTCCCTGCTCCGCCATGGTCATCTGTCCCTTTCCGCCGTGGAGCCCGGGCCACCGTTGATCGGGAGGATCAGCCGGACCTCGGTCCCCTCCCCCGGCCCGGACCGGATCTCCGCCCGGCCGCCGTGCCGCTTCATCCGCCCGATGATCGAGCCCCGGACCCCGTGCCGGTGATCCTCCACGGTATCCGGGTCGAAGCCCTTGCCCCGGTCCCGCACGAAGACGCTGACCTGTTCCGGCTCCACCTCGGCGTAGAGCGAGACGGTGCGCACCTCGGCGTGCCGGGCCGCGTTGACCAGCGCCTCGCGGGCCGCGGCGACCAGCGCGCCGACCCGCTCGTCGGTCTCCCGGTCGCCCACCACCACCGCCTCCACTGTGATCGCGAAGGTGTCCTCCACCTCGGCGGCGGCCTGTTCCAGCGCGGCGGCGAAGCGCTCCGTCGGCGAGGCGGTCGGCTTGTAGAGCCAGTTCCGCAGCGACCGTTCCTGACCACGGGCCAGCCGCTGCACCGTCTTGACGTCGCTGGCGTTGCGCTGGATCAGGGCGAGGGTGTGCAGCACCTGGTCGTGCACCATCGCGGCCAGCTCGGCCCGCTCCTGCTCGCGGATCCGCCCCTCCCGCTCCGAGCGGAGCTGGTTCCAGGTGCGCCAGAGCACCGGGCCGGTCACCACGCCGACCCCGGCCAGGCCCACCAGCGCGAAGATCACGCCGTTGAGCACGGCGTCGAAGTTCTGCGCCGGCGAGTAGACGGCGGCCACGCCGATGATGCCGACGGCGACGAGCACCCCGCCGCCGATGAAGCGGAGCACGAACGCCCGCCGGTCGCTCTCCTCCACCACCGCGCCCAGCCAGGGCACCGGTATGGAGCCGCCCCACTGCCGGCGACGCTCCGGCGCGGACTGGTGCCAGATCACCCCGGCGCCGACCGCGATGATCGCGACCAGCCAGCCCGCCGTGCCGGCCGCGCCGACCGAGTGGAAGGCCATCACCTGGATCATCAGCACGCCCAGCCCGATGGCGACGAAGGGCAGCAGCTGGCCGAGGTCCCGGCGGGGCGGGACGGCGGTGTCGCCGGGCCGCGGCGGGACCACCGCCCAGAACGCGGCGTAGAGGAGCAGTCCGAGACCGTTCAGCCCGAGCAGCACCATGAAGGCGATCCGGACGCGGAGCACCGAGATGCCGAGGTGCTCGGCGATGCCGGCGGCCACGCCCGCGGCCAACCGGTGCTCGGTGGCCCGGTAGAGCCGCGGCGGGTGCGGGGTCACGGTGCTGCTGATCGGAGGCTCCCGGGTCGGGGTCACGGTGGTGCGGACCGGCCGGCGCCGGCGCCTTCCCGATCGTCACACGGCCGGCACCGTCCGGACCACGGGGACGCCCCCGACATTCGGCCCGCCGGGATCTCAGGGTGGCGTCAGGGTCGGGTCCGGAGGACGCTCGGGCGGTCGGGGCAGCAGGATCGAAGGCATGACCGAGGACGCTGCCCGCCCGCCCCGCCCCGGGGCGACAGCACAGGACGGGCCACCGCCACCCCCGTCGCCGGGGCCGGCGCCCACCGCCGCCGGCCCCGCGGCACCCCCACCGCCCGGCGGTTCCGGGCCGTACCCCGGGCCGCCGCCCGGCGGTTACCCCCCACCGCCCGGCGCCGCCGGCTTCACCACGCGGTACGGGCTGGTCCGCCCCCGCGAGGGCCGCTACCTGGCTGGGGTCTGCGCGGCGATCGGTCGGGCGACCAACACCGACCCGGTGCTCTGGCGGGTGCTCCTGGCGGTGCTGGGCTTCTTCGGTGGCATCGGCTTTCTGGTGTACGTCACCGCCTGGCTGATCATCCCCGGCGAGGGCGACACCGCGTCCCCAGTGGAGTCGATGCTGGGCCGGGGGCGCTCCAGCATGTCCCCGGTCACCGTGATCGTGCTCAGCATCGCGGTGGCGGTCGGCTTCGGCTACGTGGTGACCAACGCGTTCCGGGCGATCCTGCTCGGCGCGGTGATCCTGATCGGCGGCGCACTGCTGCTCAACCGCGACCAGCGCGGCCCGGCGCAGGCGCGGCCGGGCCCGTCGCCGACGGCGTGGCCGGCGGCCACCCCCGCCTGGCCCGGCCCGGCTACCGCCGGCGGCCCCGCCCCGGGCCAGGGCGGCACCGGCTGGCCCGAGACTCCTCCGGGCGGCTGGACGGCGGCGGCCGGTGGCCCGGCCGGACCGACGACCTGGCGCGGCGGGGAGCCGGCCGCGAGCACGGCACCGACCGGAGCCGGGCCGGCCACCGCCGGCGCCTGGCCCGGCGCGGGCCCTACCGCCGCCCCGGAGGCCGGGCCCGTCGCCGGGCCGCCCGCCGGGCCGGCCACCGACCCCGCCCAGCCGGCCTGGCCGGCGCCCGGGTACCCGGCCGAGCCCGCCTCCGGCAGCCGGCCCGGCGAGGTGTGGGCGGAGCACGCCGCACCGACGTCGTCGGGTGTGGCCCGGCCGGCCACGCCGACGACCGGTTCCCCGGCCGGGGAGCCGGTCTCCGTACCACCGCCGACGCCGGTGGGGGCTCCCCCGCCACCCGGCGGGTACCGGCCGCCGTTCGCGCCGCACGGGCCGTACGCCGGGGCCTACCCGCCCGCGCCGGCCCCGGCCCGACCGGTACGCCCCCCGAAGCGGCCGAAGGAGCGCTCCGCCCTGGGTGCGGTGACCTTCTCGCTGATCTTCCTGGCGCTGGGCGTGGTGGCCATGCTCGACCTGCTCGACGTCTTCCCCGTCGGCGCGGCCGGGTACTTCGCCGCGGCACTGGCCACCATCGGGCTCGGGCTGCTGGTCGGCACCTGGTTCGGCCGGGCCCGCTGGCTGATCGCCCTCGGCCTGGTGACCGCGGCGGCACTCGGTATCGCCACCGTCGCCGAGTCCTACGACCGGGTACGCGGTATCGACGGCGACGTCACCTGGGCCCCGCCCAGCTACCGCGACCTCGCCGACCGGTACGAGAACAATTTCGGCGACACCGTGCTCGACCTGCGCGCGGTCGACTTCGACAAGAAGGACACCCAGGTGACCGTGGCCGTCAACTTCGGCAAGGCCACGGTGGTCGTACCACCGAACGTGGACGTCACCACGGTGGCGGAGGTGAAGGCGGGCGACGCCAACGTGTTCGGCCGGCGGGCGGGTGGGCTGAACCGCCCGCAGTGGGAGACCACCGATCTCGGCGCGGACGGCCGCGGCGGCGGCACCTTGCGACTGATCATCCGGGTGAACGCCGGAGACCTGGAGGTGACCCGGTGAAGGCCCACCGCACCGACCTCGTGTCGCTCGCCTTCGGGCTGACCTTCCTGGCGCTCGCGGTCTGGTGGCTGCTCGCCCGGATCCTCGGCCTCACCCTGCCGCCGGTGGGCTGGTTCCTGGCCGGCGCGCTCATCCTGATCGGACTGCTCGGACTCGTCGGCGCGCTCCGTTCCGGGCGGGACGCCCAGCAGCAACCCGCCGGGCCGGAGCCGGAGGCCACCGTGGCGGCGCCCTACCTGGAGGGCACGCCGACCACCGGCGGGCCCACCGCACCGGAGGCCGACGAGTGGGCCACGGAGGCCGTCACCGACGTCCCCGTCGGGGGTCGGGTGGAGGATCCGTTCGCTGGCGAGCCGCGCTGGTCGCCGTCCCCGCCGCCGGAGGGAACGGATCCCCGCGGGCCGGCCAGCGGCGAGCCGACCCCGGCGGAGTCGGGCGACGCGACCGGGCCGGCGACGACCACGGAGCTGCCGACCGTCGAACCGGCGGCAGCGGACGACGCGACCGGGCCGGCCACCCGCGAACTGCCGGTGGTGGACCTGACCGGTGACACCGACCCGGCGACGCGGGAAACCCCGGTCGTCGACGCCCCGGAGGGGTCGGCGGGTGACCGGCGTGCCGATGGGGACGGGCCGGGCGGCCCGGAGCGTCCGGCGGGCTGACCCACGGCGGTGCGGCCGCCGGGTGGCGGCGCATATGCTGGCCGGTGGAGATTTCACCTCCGCCGGCCGGCCCACCCCGTGGCGCCCGGCCGTCCGGGGTCGTGGCGCGGCGTCAGGCGTGCCGAGCCCGGACGGCCCCAGCCGCGGCCCGGCGTTCCCGGTCGCCGGTCCCCGTGCGCGGCCCCGGCCGGCCAGGGGCCGTGGGTCCCGCCGCGTCCCCGTCGTCACCCCGTCAGGAGCCCGTCCGACATGACCCAGTCCCCCGCCGTGCGCACCCCCGGCCCGTCCGGTCCGGTCCGCCTCGGCGAGCGCGCCGCCCGTACCCTCGTCTCCGAGCTCGCCCGGCGCAACGACCCGAAGGCCGGCCTGTTGGTCGGCGCGACCCCGGCCTCCGCGGTGCTCGCCGCGGCGATCGAGGCGCTGCTCCCCGGCGACCGGCTCACCGTCGTGCCGGCGGAGGGCTCCTCCGCGGCGGCGCTCCGCGAGCACGTGACGGCCCAGGGCCGCTGGGTCGCCGACCGGGTACGGGTTGCCGACACGCTGGCCGAGACGGACGCGGCCGAGGTGGTCATCGCCGCCGAGCCGTTCACCGGCACCGCCGACGAGGCCCGGGTGGCCGTCGACGGGCTGGCGAAGCACCTGACCGAAGGGGCCGTGCTCAGCGTGGCCGCGCCGGTGTTCCGCACCGAGGGCGCCGCCGCCGAGCTGGACCGGCAGGGCGTGCTGCACGGCGTCCGCACCGACCTGGTGCTGCGCAACTCGCCGCCGGTACGGGTCCACCACCTGCGGTTCACCGCAGCCGGCGCGGCGCTGGCCGCCCACCTCGCCCCGGCGTACCGGCCGTCGAGCGTGCCGCTGACCCGGAGCATGCACATCGACTCGAACGGTGTCGCGGCCGCCGGCATCAGCCTCGGCCTCGCCGCGCTGGCCAAGGTCACCCGACCGAAGTCGAAGCTCTGGCTGCTTCCGGCGCTGGCCGCCGGGCCGGTGGCCGCGTTCTTCCGGGACCCGGAGCGGGACATCCCGGAGGACCCGTCGGCCGTGGTCGCCGCGGCGGACGGTCAGGTCCTCTCGGTCCAGCGGCTGCACGACGAGCGCTTCGGCGACGGCGAGTGGCTGCGGGTCGCGGTCTTCCTCTCCGTGCTGGACGTGCACGTCAACCGCGCGCCGGTGGCCGGCAAGGTGGTCGACTACTTCGTCGCGGACGGTGGATTCGTCAACGCCATGAAGCCGGACGCCGAGCACAACGTGGCGGCGTACACGGTGCTGAAGACCGACCACGGCACGGTGGTGGTGGCGCAGCGGACCGGCCTGATCGCCCGGCGGATCGTGCAGCGGGCGCCGGTCGGCGCGCTGCTGGCCCGGGGTGAGCGCTTCGGTCTGATCCGGTTCGGCTCGCGTACCGACGTCTACCTGCCGGCCGGGGCGGCCGAGCCGCTGGTCGGCCCGGGCGACAAGGTGGTCGGCGGGTCGACCGTGATCGCCCGCTGGGTCTGACCTCCAGGGACACGAAGAAGGGGCGCCGCTCGTCGCGGCGCCCCTTCTCGTCGCGCCGTCGGGTCAGGCGGTGCGGCGCTGGTGCAGCCAGAGCACCGGGCCGCTGACCAGGTAGCCCACCACCACGAGGGCGAAGGTGAGCCGGATGTCGATCAGTGCGCCGATCACCGGGGCCAGCCAGAGCCACGGCGGCAGCTTCAGCAGCCGGGCCAGCTTCGCGTACGGGAAGCTGGACACCATGGCGAAGGCGAGCAGCGCCACCCCGCCGACCATCACCAGTCCGGAGACCGGCAGCCCGATCGCCACGGTCAGGGCCAGCACGGCCGCCGCCATGGTGGTCGGTACGCCGCAGAAGAACCGGCCGTCCTTCGGCGAGACGTTGAACCGGGCAAGCCGGATCGCGGCGCAGGCCGCGACCAGGGCGCAGGAGACCGCGGCGGCCGCCGCCGGGACCGAACCGGCCAGCGAGGCGTAGACCACGACCGGGGCGGCGAGGCCGAACGAGCACATGTCGGCCAGCGAGTCCATCTGGGCGCCGAACGGGCTGGCCACGCCCAGCTTGCGGGCGAGCGCGCCGTCCAGGCCGTCGAACGCCACGCAGGCGATCAGGCAGATCGCGGCGGAGCGCACCTCGCCCTGCATGGCGAGGAAGATCGCCAGCATGCCGAGCATGAGGCTGCTCAGGGTGCAGGCGTTGACCAGGGCGAACTTCGCCCGGCGGGCGGCGCTCCGCTCGCCGGGCAGGAGCGGGATCGACATGGCGGACGCCTCGTCGACCGGCGCGGCGGGGGCCAGCGCCGGGCTGACCGGCATCACCGCCTCGACCTCGGCGTCGAACCGCCCGTAGCGGCGACGCTGGCGGTCGGTCCAGCGGTGGTCGGGAGTGACCAGGTCGGTACCGGGTACGGCGCCGTCCCGGCGACCCACCCGGACCAACAGCACCTGGCGGGCGAACGTGCTGCTGCGGCGCAACCTGCCCGCCCAGCGACGCCCTGCGGGGCGCGGACTGTCAGTCGTACGACGCCGGCGCCATGGGGCTCTCGGCACGTTTCCTCCATCACCGGATCGGCTGACCGCCACGGGGGCGGGTGTCCGGCTGTCTCGTGCCGGACCTTGCTGGCCCGGCAGCCCATTTGCGGAGTACACCATTGCACAGGGGATAGGGGCTTGGCGATAGCTGCCGGCGGTACTTATAACTCCCTTAACCGCGCGAACCGCTCACTTGTTTCCATCCCGGGCTCCATCGCCCGTTTCCGTCGGCCAACCCCAACTCCCGACTGTACCGGAGGTGGCCCACGCCGGCTCGGCGAGCGGGTGCTATCTGCCCCGCTGTCCGGTTGCCAGCGCCGCCACGTCGGTCATCGGCAGCCCCCTGACCTGGTCGGGAGCGAACCAGGCCGCCCGGGCCGTGGAGCCGCCGGCGAGTTCGGTCACCACGGCCTCGGTGGGGGCGTCGACGCGGACCCGGTAGATGACGCGGACCCCGTGCCAGTCCAACGGCCGGCCCTCCGGGCCGAGCGCGGCCGGGTTGTGCAGGTTGTCCACCGCCATCAGGTCGACCACCCGCCCGAGCTGACCCGCCTCCTCCACCAGCTCGCGGAGCAGCCCGGCCGCCGGCTGCTCGCCGTGGTCGGTGCCGCCGCCGGGCAGGTGCCACTTCCCGGCCCCCGGGTAGCCGTCGGCGATCATGGTGAGCAGCACCCGGTCGGCCGGATCGGTGACCAGCCCGTACGCGGCGAAGCGCTGACGCCGGTCGGTCGGCGGCGGGCCGGCCTGCGCCGGCGGGAGGGTCCGGGGCAGGTCGGCGGGGAGCGGTGTCACGGCGAGCCCGAGCAGCTCGGCGGTGAACGGCATCAGCGGCACCAGGCGCGCCTCGTCCGGCGTGAACCAGCGCAGTTCGTCACTGCCGCCGGCCGGCTCCGGGCGCAGCGAGCCGCTCCGCGTCGCCACGTCGAACACCAGCCGGTCGTGGTGCACCGCGACGCCGGCCGCCCGGAAGACGGTCACGTCGGCGACGGCGGCCCGGATCCCCGCCACCTCGACGGTCAGTCCGGTCTCCTCGGCGAACTCCCGCGCCACGGCCGCGGCGGGGTGCTCCGCGTGCTCCACTCCGCCGCCGGGGAGCTGCCACACGCCCGGGTACGGGCAGCGGGCCGACCCCCGGCCCAGCAGCACCCGCCCGCCGTCGTCCCGCAGCACCCCGTACGCCCCGATCCGCCGCCGCTCCTGCACCCCGCACCCCTCGTCATTTGCCACCGCTCCCGTCGATCATGAGGTTAGCGGCAGTGGGGCGGACATATCGCGCCGTCAACGTCATGATCGACGGCTTCGGCGGGTGGGGCCGGGGACTAGATGAGTTGGGCGGCGTGGACGGCCTCTGCCGTCACCTCGGTGAGGCGGTCGGCGGGAAGGGCGCCGAGCTCCTCGCGGCGGAACCAGCGGGCCTCGCAGGTGGAGCCGCCGACGTCGACCACCGTGGGCGGGGCCGGCTGGTCGACGACCACCCGGTAGAAGGCGCGGACGCCGTGCCAGTCGATCGGGTACCCCTCGGGGCCGAGCGAGGCGGCGTCCCGGTGGCTGGCCACGCCGAGCAGCTCGACCAGGCGGCCGGTCTGCCCGGTCTCCTCGACCAGTTCCCGGATCAGCGCGGCGCCCGGCTGCTCGCCGTAGTCGGTGCCGCCGCCGGGCAGGTGCCAGCACCCGGCGCCCGGGTACCCGTCGGAGACCCGGGTGAGCAGCACCCGCTCCTCCGGGTCGGTCACCACCGCGTAGGCGGCGAAGCGCTGCGCGCGGTGCAGCCCGTCCGGGCCGGGGACCGCGTAGAAGGAGGGGAACTCCGGCACCTCCTCCGGCACGATGTCGGCGGTGGAGGTGGGCAGGCCCAGGGCGCGCGCGGTGAACGACCGCAGCGGCAGCTCCCCGGCCTCGTCGAGGGTGAACCAGCGGGCCAGGTCGGTGGGGCGGTCGACCCGCTCGGTGAGCGTGCCGCCGCGGACCGAGACGGTGTAGAGCAGGCGGTCGGTGTGGATCGTGATGCCGCGCTCGGGCAGGGCCCGCATGTCGGCGATGACGTCCCGGAGGCCGGACACGGCGACCGAGAGGCCGGTCTCCGCGGCGGTCTCCCGCACGACCGTGTGGTTGGGGTCCTCACCGTGGTCGACCGCCCCTCCGGGCAGCGACCAGGTGCCCGGGGTGCCGGAGCGCTCCGATGCGCGGACCAGCAACACTCGGCCGTAGAAATCAGCACAAACTGCGTATGCCGCGATCCTGCGGAGCGGCTCCAGCGAGGTGGTCACGGGAGGAAATTCTCCCCGGCGCCGGTTACCTCCATCGAAAAGAGTCAGATTCCTGACTCATGGCTGGCGCCTCAGGGATCGGTCAGGGTAAGAGTCCGGGCGGTCACCGAGGTCGGCCGCCGGCCCGCGCGGGACCGTGGGTACATGACCTTTATGAGCACCCCTCAGGCCCCGTACAAGCAGCTCCGCCGCCCGGTGACGGACCGGATGGTCGCCGGTGTGGCCAGCGGCGTCGGGCGCTACTTCGCCGTCGACCCCACCCTCGTCCGAGTGACCTTCGCCGTCGCCACCCTGCTCACCGGCGGGCTCGCCGCGCTGGCGTACCCGATCATGTGGTTCCTGATGCCCGAGGAGCCGGCGAACGCGCCCGCCTGGCCGCACCCGGCGGGCACCACGCCCGGCTGGCCGCCGGTCCCGCCGGCGGCCGCCGCCCCCGGACCGGCCCCGCAGCCCGGA
>NZ_JBJZOG010000129.1:0-14571 GCF_047200535.1 Micromonospora mangrovicola
AGGCCAACTCGACCTGGAAGAACACGGCGGACGGACCTTCACCGGCGTCGCTGTGCGTGTCGCCCAACGTCTACTCGCCATGGCCGCCGCGATCTGGCACAACAACAAGACCAGCGCACCAGTCACCCGCTCACTGATCGCCTACGACCACTGATCGAGTTCGGAACTACTCGTCTATTTGGGGACGATCCTCCTAGGACGGTCTGGCGGGTGTGGCGTGGGGCGAGGACGTCCAGGCACCGGCGTCGGGCCGGCGGGAACGATGAGTGCGAGTAGCTATCGCGACCATCCCGGACGCCCCCACGATCAGCGCCGCGCCGTGGCGGGTGCCGGCTTGTAGGCCGCGGCCAGGTCCTCGTCGGTGAAGCGGACCTTGCGGCCGAGCCGATGGCACGAGATGCGGCCCTTGGACACCCAGCGCCGGAGGGTTGTCTCCGCGACGCGAAGCTTCGTCGCGGCCTCGGCGTAGGTGTAGTCCCTGGCCACCTCGTCCTCCTCCTGCCCTCCGACGTTGGGTGCGGGGTCACTGTAGACCATTGCGGCCCGGTGGGTCTACGGTGGGCTACGCCCGACCACGGCAAGATCGGAAGCTGCCAGCACCTCTCGCCGGCCGCCGGGTGTACGGCTACGATGTGGCACTGCGCGTGCATGGCACGCAGTCGCGCTGGAAGTGCTGTTGGCTGGCACGCCGCCGTTCCACGGTGGAGGCCCAGGTTCGAGTCCTGGCCGGCGCTCGACGCCCGGCCACGGGGAAGGTGGTGAGCGGCGTGTTCCACGGCAGCATTCCGGCGGACCTGCGATCGATCATCTACGAGCACGCCGAGTCGTGGCCGGACACCGACCTGTATGTCGGCTGCTCGGGGAACTTCACGATCGAGCGGACGCTGCACAGCAGGCCCGGCGAGCGGCGCGCGATCCACGGCAACGACGTCCAGGCGTACTCGAGCGCGCTGGGCTGGTGGCTCGCCGGCCGGGACCTGGACTACCGGCTGAAAGACGAGCACCGCGAGGAGCTGGCCTGGCTGGAGCCGTACCTGGGCACGTCGACGGACACCCTGGCGACGCTGATGCTCGGCACCCGGTTCCTCCAGTACGTCGGCCGGCAGGGCGTCTACTACGAGCGGATGGTCCGGGCGACCGTCGGCCAGTTCCCGACGATGCACGCCAAGACGGTGGGGAAGCTGTCCGCGCTGACGCTGCGCCTGGCGGACTACTACTGCGGGGACGTGCGGGACTACCTGCGCGACGTCGTGCCGGCCGACGCGCCGGTGGCGATGTTCCCGCCGTTCTACGCGGGCGACTACGAGGCGCAGTTCGCCGGGATCGACGAGTTCTTCGACTGGCCGGCGCCGACGTACGACCTGCTGGACGAGGACGGCAAGGAGGAGATCATCGGGGCGGTGCTCGACCGGCCCCACTGGATCCTCGGCCTGCACATCGCCCGCGACGAGCTGCGCCCCTGGCTACGCGGCGTCGTCCAGACCTCCAACCGCGGCATGCCGATCTACGTGTACGCCAGCTCCGGAGCGCGGCGCGTGGTCGCGCCCGCCCAGCAGGTCGCGCCGGTCCTGCTGCCGAAGATCGGGCCGCGCGATGACCTCGGCGACCGGATGGCGCTGCACGTGCTGACCGGCGGCCAGTTCTCGGCCGTGCGGTCGCAGTTCATGAGCAAGACGATCCTGCCCGGCTCCCCGCTGCTGGCCTGCGGCGTCAGCGTCGACGGCAAGCTGATCGGGGCGTTCGCGTACCTGCCGCCGAAGTTCGACCCGAGCACCGCCTACCTGATGAGCGACTTCCCGGTGTCCTGGACCCGGTACCGGCGGCTGGCGAAGCTGATCGTGATGGCGGCCGCCAGCCGCGAGGCGCAGCTGCTGTTGCAGCGGTCCCTGTCGAAGCGGCTGTTCGGCTGGTCGACCACGGCGTTCACTGACCGGCCGAACAGCGCGAAGTACGGCCGGGGCATCCCCGGCGTGAAGTTGCAGAAGCGCAGCGAGCCGGCCGCCGACGGCATCCACCGCTACCAGCTCCAGTACGGCGGCCCCCTGGGTGACTGGACCCTGCAAGAGGCGCTGGCGGAGTGGAAGCGCCGCCACGGGAAGGACGAGCGATGAGCGACGAGCACCGCGGCGGCGAGCCGCCCGCCGAGCTGCCCGGCTGCCCGAAGACGCTGTGGGACGCGATGACGCCCTACCAGTGCGACGAGGGCGCCGACACGGGCGTGTGCCCGACCCACGGCCGGTTCCGGATGCCGCCGCCGTCGGCGGACCCGGACAAGCCGTGCCGGCACGTCGACATGCACCTGGACGCCGACGTGCAGCGGCTGACCGCCCCCGACGACGACACCACGGTGGTGGCGTACATCGTGGAGCTCTCGATCCGCTGCCTGGCCTGCCAGGAGCGGTTCCGCTGGTCGGGCGTGCCCGCCGGGCTGATGCCGAACCGGCCCGCCTGCTCGGCGGACGAGTTCGTGCTGCACGCGCCGATCCGGCCGGCGAGCGCCGACCCGGACTTCGGCCTCGGCATCCCCGGGTTCGCCATCCAGTACCGGCCGGGAGGCGAGCGGTGAGCGACGTCGACGAGCTGGCCGGGCCCGCCGACGGCGGCCCGCTCAACCTGCGTCCCGAACGGGTCGACCCGCGCACCCTGACCCTGCTGGAGGTCAACGCGCGGTACATGCGCAAGGAGGTGTACGACCGCCTGGTGGCGAACGTCCGCCGAGACGGCGCGCTCACCAGCACGCCGCTGGTGTGGAACGACGAGGCGGGCGGCCGGATGGTGGTGCTGTCCGGCAACCACCGGATCATGGCCGCGCTGGACGTCGGCCTGGAGCAGGTCGACGTCATCGTGGTCGACCAGCCGCTGACCCGCGCCCGGCAGGTCGCCTTGCAGCTGTCCCACAACGCGATCGAGGGCGAGGACGACCCGGCCACGTTGAAGCACCTGTACGAGGAGCTGGACGACGTGGACTGGCGGGCCTACTCGGGCCTGGACGACAAGCAGCTCGACCTGCTCGCGCAGGTCGACCTGGAGGGCCTGTCCGAGGCGAACCTGGACTTCGCCACGGTGCAGCTGGTGTTCCTGCCGCACGAACTCGAGGCGGCCCGCGCCAGCTTCGACGAGGCCCGCAAGCTCACCCAGGCGGACGCCCGCTGGCTCGCCGGGTACGGCGACTACGAGTCCACCCTGGACGCGCTCGCGACGGCCCACGGCGCCCACAACGTCGGCAACGTGGCCACCGCGCTCGGCCTCATCCTGGCGGTGTTCGAGCGGCACCTCGGCGAGCTGCGCGACGGCGTGTGGCTCGACGAGGAGAGCGGCGAGCCGATCGGCCACGCGCACCGCCTGGTGCCGATCGAGACGGTGCTGGAGACGCGCTCAATGCCGGCCGACGCGGCGGCGGTGCTGCACCGCGCCGTGGACAAGCTGGTCCGCTCCGGCGAGGTGCCCGCCGACCAGCGGTGGCGGGCGCTGGAGCTGCTGGCCGCCGACTACCTGGCCGGGTGACCGGCGTGCGCGTGCCGTACGCCCTGCTGATCGCCACCCTCGTGGTGGTCCTCGGCGGCCTGCTGCTCAGCTGCATCGCGCACTGGCCCGGCTGACCCGGGCACCGCAGACCCCCCGGCCGGCACCGCGCCGACCGGCGAGACGGCCGCAGTACCCGACCGCGGCCCGACCCCTGGAGGAAGAGATGAACGGACCCGCCCAGAGCGGCGAGGACCTGTACGCCGGCCTCGACGAGCGCCAGCGGCACGAGCTGGACCGGCGCTGCGACTACCACCCGCCGGTCGACCTGGCGACCGCCGAGGCGCACGCCGCATGGCGGAAGACGATCAAGGGCGCGATGGCCGAGGCGATGCGCAGCCTGCCGTCCGGCCGGGAGACGTCGATGGTGCTGACCAGCCTGGACGACGCCCTGATGTACGGCAACGCGGCGATCGCCCGACCGCCCATGAGCGGAGGACGCAGGCCGGGGCACTGAGACGTGGGCGGCCCGGCGCTGCACCCGCCGGGCCGCCCGCCCAGCAGCACGAGGGGGTGACCATGAGCGAGCCGGAGATCCTGGCGTGGGACCGGCAGCGCAACGAGCCCGAGAAGGCGTACGGGTACTTCGCCCTGTACCGCGACCTCGGCCGCACCCGCACCGTCGCGAAGGTCGCCGAGCAGGTCAACAAAAGCCGGGATTACCTCCACAAGCTGGCGACCCGATGGAAGTGGGTGCAGCGGGCGTCGGCGTGGGACCGGGAAGAGGACCGGCTGTATGCCGAGGGCCTGGCCGAGCAGCGGCGCGACATGGCCCGGCGGCACGCCCGGATCGCGTCGGCGCTGCAGGGGAAGCTCGTCACGCGGTTGCAGAACCTCGACGCGTCGAAGCTGACCCCCGGCGACATCGCCCGATGGCTGGAGGTGTCGACGCGGGTCGAGCGCCTGGCGCTGGGCCTGCCGGACTCCACGACGGCGCACACCGGGCCGGACGGCGGGCCGATCCGCGCCGAGGTCGAGCAGATGACCGAGCAGCAGCGCGCCGACTTCTTCCGGGCGCTGATGGCCGAGGCGGCGGCCCGCGCCGGGCAGGCCGCGCCGGGCGCCGAGGGGCGCGACCCGGCCGGCGACGACGACGAGGACGGGGACGGGGAGGCGGCCGATGGGCCAGAGGAGCAAGGCTGACCAGGAGGCGTGGATCGCGGTGGAGATCCGCGCGCCGCGCTGGGCGGTGTTGTGCGTGTCGGTCGGCGCGCTGCTGGTCGGCATGTGCGGGGTGGCGCTGGTGGCGCTGCGATGGTGAGCGGCGGCCCTCGGTCGGCGCGGCTGCTGACCGGGCACCGGACGCCGGCCGCCGCCCCCGCGTACCGGCAGGGCGGCCCGGTGGTCGGCCCACAGACGTGGGAGGCGCTGCGGCCGGCACCGCGGCTGAGCGTGCCGCCGCCGGTGCCGCTGACCCGCGAGCAGAAGCGAGCTCTCGCCCGCCGGGCGTGGGGCTGGCGGGCGCTGCTCGGCGCGTGGCTGCTGCTGATGGCGGCCGCCGCGTGGGCCGGGCTGCGGTGGGCCGGCCCGCGGTCGCTCGGCTGCCCGGCGGTGATGACGGCTGTGCTGGCGGGCCTGGCGTACGCCGGCTCGACGGACCTGCGCGAGCACGAGCGCGAGCTGCGCGGCGAGGGCTGACCGATGCTGCTGGCGTACCCGGACCCGGCGCTGATGACCGACGCCGAGCTGGCTGCGTACCTGCGCGAGGTGTCGGAGGTCCAGGGCCTCGTCCGGTACGACTGGCGGCGGCACGCCCGGCCCGAGCAGATGGAGCCGGCGTACTACCGGATCTGGATGCTGCTGGCCGGTCGTGGCTTCGGCAAGACCCGCACCGGGGCGGAGACGGTGCGCGGCTGGGCGGGCACCCGGCCGGGCGGGCACTACGCGGTGATCGCGAAGACGCACCGCGAGGTGTACAACGTCTGCTTCACGGCGCGGCGTGCCGGCCTGCTGGCGGTGATCCCGCCGAAGGAGGTGCGGACGTTCAACAAGAGCGAGCCGTACCTGGAGCTGACCAACGGGGCGATCATCCGCGGGTTCGGCGCGCAGGACCCGGACACGCTGCGCGGCTACGACTTCGACGGCTGCTGGCTCGACGAGTACGCGGCCTGGCCGTTGCAGACGGCGCAGGGCGTCTTCGACATGCTGTGGTTCTGCATGCGTGAGGCGCCCGACCCGCGCATGGTCGTCAGCACGACCCCGAAGCCGCTGCCGCACGTGAAGAAGCTGCTGGCGCGGGCGAAGAAGCAGCGGGCCCGGTCCCGCCGGCCCCGGGTGGTCATCACCCGGGGGCGGACGCTGGACAACGCGGCGAACCTCAGCGCGGAGGCGCTGGAGGAGCTGCTGGAGCAGTACGGCGGCACCCGGCTGGGCCGGCAGGAGCTGGACGCCGAGCTGCTGTCCGACGTCGACGGCGCGCTGTGGAAGTCGGCGTGGATCGAGGCCGGCCGGGTCGAGAAGGAGGACCTGCCGCCGCTGGTGCGCACGGTGGTCAGCGTCGACCCGGCGGACACGGTGTCGGAGACGAGCGACGAGACGGGCATCGTCGCGGTCGGCCGGGGCGAGGACGGCGAGCACTACGTGCTGGCGGACCGGAGCATG
Source organism: Micromonospora mangrovicola (assembly GCF_047200535.1). Taxonomy (NCBI): domain Bacteria; kingdom Bacillati; phylum Actinomycetota; class Actinomycetes; order Micromonosporales; family Micromonosporaceae; genus Micromonospora; species Micromonospora mangrovicola. The sequence goes on from NZ_JBJZOG010000129.1 coordinate 6,124, forward strand.
AAGATCGCCGGCATGGCGGCGGCCCGCCGGATCTGGCAGTGCTACCTGGACGTCGACGCGGACGTGGTGGTGTACGAGGGCTCGTCGGCGTGGCTGCGGGACATCCTGGTCGACGCCTGGATGGCCATGCAGAAGGAGGGCGTGCTGCCCGGCGGTGACCCGCCGCTGGACGTGGTGCAGGCCCGCCAGTCGAAGCGGGTGCGCGCCGAGCCGGTGGCCGCCCGGTACGAGGTCGACCCGCCCCGGGTGCATCACGTGGGGACGTTCCCGGCGCTGGAGGACCAGCTGACGACCTGGACGCCGGAGTCCGGCGACAGCCCGGACCGGCTGGACGCCCTGGTGCACGGCGTGACGTACCTCCGGTCGAAAGAGTCCCGGCGGGCGGCTTTCGCGTCGCCGCTGCGGAGCAAAGCCGCAGGTCAGAGCAGTTCCTGATTGGACGGTTATGGCGATGTTGGATACAATGAATATGTACGCCACGCGGCGTACCTCCGTGTTCACATGGAAGAGGAGAGACAGGAAGTGACAGCACCGACGAAGACGCGGCGCGCGACGAAGAAGAGCGCGCCGTACCTCGCCCAGCTCGACCCTCGCGAGCTGGTCGCGCACCCGACCAACCTCCGCACCCAGCTCGGCGACCTGACCGAGCTGCGCGCCTCGATCGCCGCGAGCGGCGTTCTGCAGGCGCTGACCGTCGTCCCCGAGGACGGCGGCATGCGGATCGTCGCCGGGCACCGCCGCGCGGCGGCCGCCGCCGAGGCGATCGAGGCCGGCGAGTGGCCGGACGGCACGCCGCAGACCGTGCCGTGCCTGGTGCGGCCCGACATGGAGGGCCTGGCCCCCGCCCAGGTCGTGGCCATGCTGATCGAGAACGACCAGCGCGCCGACCTGACAGAGAGCGAGCGGGCGAACGGGTACGCGCAGCTGGAGCTGTTCGGCCTGGACGTCGCCGAGATCGCCCGGCGCACCGGCCGGACGCAGACGCACGTCAAGTCGGCGTTGAAGTTGAAGACGCTCGGCGACGTGGCCACCGAGGCGGCCGACGCCGGCAAGCTGACCCTGGAGGACGTCGCCGCGCTGGAGCAGTTCGAGGACGACCCGAAGGCGATGGAGCGGATCCTCAAGGGCGTCGAGAGCGGCTGGGGCGTCCGGCACCGGGTGCAGGAGGAGAAGCGAAAGCGCGACGACAAGAGCGCCACCGAGACGCTGACCGAGGAGCTGACGGCGGCCGGCGTCCGGGTGTTGAAGAAGCCGAAGGACTGGCCGTGGAACTGCGCGATGACCAAGGTCGAGGACCTGGCCGACGCCGACGACCAGCCGCTCGACGTGGAGGCGTTGAAGACGGTCGAGGGCTTCGGCGCGGTCATCGAAGGCTCGTACGGGAACATGCGGGCCGTCATCGTGTGCGAGGACCCCGAGGCCCACGGGTACAAGCGCACGAAGTGGACGCAGTACAAGAGCCCCGCGCAGAAGGTCGCCGAGGAGCTGAAGAAGCGGGAGGCCGAGGAGCGGCGGCAGAAGCTGCTCGACGCCGGCGGTGTGCGGCGGCGGTTCCTGGTCGAGAAGTGGGACAGCGCGAAGGCGGCGAAGACGCTGCTGGTCGACGCGATGCGCGCCGCCGTGGTGATGCCCGGCTTCTTCGACCGGTGCGAGGAGGAGATGGTCGCCGCGCTGGCCGGCGGTGACCCGCGCGACGGGCAGACGGCCGGCATCGACCGGCTGAACCGGCTGCTGGTCGCCCGGTTCGTCGCCGCGCACGAGGGCAACACGGCGACCGTGGCGGCCGGGCGGTACTCCAACCGGGAGCACCTGGTGCTGCCGTGGCTGAACCGCCTGGTGGCCGAGGGCTACGAGCTGTCGGACGCCGAGAAGACCTGGCACGCCGAGCTGGTCGAGGAGGAGGCCGAGCGGCAGCGCGCGATGGAGGAAGAGGAGGCCGAGCGCGCGGCCGAGCTGGAGTACGACGAGGCCGAGGGCTACGTCGAGGACGCCGAGGGCGTGCGGCCGATCGAGGACGTGCAGCTGCCCGAGGGCGACGTCGAGCCGGAGGAGCCGGAGGCCGCCGAGCCCGAGGCCGAGACGGACCCGTGCCCGGAGGCCGACCTGGACGCGGCCGAGCCTGACGCGAAGGACAGCGAGTGAGCGTGACCCCAGCGGGTCAGCCGGAGGCGCGTACCGAGCTGGTGCGCGCCTCCGGCGCCGGACCGATCGACAGCATGGAGGAGCTGCCGCGCGGGACCTGCCCGGCCTGCCAGGTGGCGATCGGCGAGGTGCACGCCGACGACTGCGACGTGGCCGAGTGCCTGGCCACCGGCCGCAAGCGCATGTGGTGCCGGGCCCAGCCGGACACCGCGGGCCACGACTGCGGCCGCGCGGACTGGACGGGCTGGTGGCCGGCGCACGCGGAGGCCCGCGAGTTCGGCTGGCACGTGCAGTGGGACGTGGAGGCGCGGAAGTTCGTGCGCTGCGCCCCCGACGTGGAGGGCTCCGGGCCGGACCTGACGCGGCTGTACGAGCACGCGCGGTGGGACCGGGAGGCGCGGCGGTGGCTGCGGAAGCGGGCGGTGCTGTTCTCCCGGGCGGTGCGCGGCGGCCGGGCCACGCTGGAGGAGCTGACGAAGCGGGCGCAGCGGTACTGCGCGGAGCAGGGCTACGAGGTGGTCGGCGAGCACGTCGGCACCCGCGGCTGGCGGGAGGCCGTGGCCGACGTCGACGAGGGCAAAGCCGACGTGGTGGTGGTGCCGACGCTGGACCGGCTGGGCTTCGGCAAGGAGGTGTTCGAGCGGGTCGACGCGGTGCAGCGGGCGGGCGGCACGGTGGCCGGCCCGGGCCTGCGGATCGACAAAGACGGCACGATCGTGGCGACGGCCACCGTGGAGATGTGAGGAGGGCTCACGTTGGAGCGAGAGAAGCGGATCATGCTGGCGTGCCCGCCGACGAACGTCAACGAGCTGCTGGAGGGCCTGGGCGTGCCGCCGTTCGTGCCGACCGTCGAGCACAGCCTGACGCAGTGCGGGGACTGCTCGACGGACGTGTGGATCGGGCCGCACCAGCGGGGCGCCGCCGAGCAGGCGCCGAACGCGACGCTGGTGCTGTGCATGGCGTGCGCGCTGGCCGAGCAGCACAAGCGGGGCGGCGGTGTCGTCGGGCACCTCGGCGGTGGCGGCGGCCGGCTGCGGACCGTGGGCTAGTCCGCTGAGCGGACCAGCGACGCGAGGCTAGTCCGCCGGGCGGACCAGCCGGCCCCCGCACCGATGGCGGTGCGGGGGCCGCGATGCATCAGCGGCGGACCTGCCGGGTCACCTGGTCCATCACGAGGTACGCGACCAGGCCCAGGCCCACCGCGCTGCCGATCTCGGCCGGAGCGAAGTAGCCGCCGCCGCTGATGCCGGTGGCGATTACCAGCTTGATAATTATGTTGATGGGAAGAGTCCGTTCGGGCGTTGGTTCCGCCGTGGTAATTACGGTCGTCACGAACGGGACTGATTGTGGAACTGATTGTGGGACTGATTGTGGGACTGATTGTGGGACCGGATTTCCGACCCCATGATGCGGTTCTGTGGTGCAGGGACGTACGCTGTTCATGCGACGAAGCCTTTCGACTGGACCCGAATCGGTTTCTCGTGCCTGACGGGCACCCGGGTGCAACCGGGTGCCCGTCGCTCGTTGCGTGCCGCGAGGCACGTCGCCCGGCGTGCCGAGTGGGCTGACGCGATCGCGTCCACCCTCGACAGCACCGGACGATGAAACTGTAGTTGGGGAATGGGACGTATTCCAAGCCAGGTGCGCTATCGGGCCCCCGGCGGCGCATCAGTCGACATTAAGTCGTCCGGCAGGCCCGATAGCGGCCCGCGAGGAATGCTGCCTGGCACGGTGGGGTGACGTCCAGGATTTCACAGTTTCGACACCCGGCTGGGCGGGCTATGTGCACCGGTCGCGGCCCGGGGCGAGCCGCGAGTCCTACCTCCGGCGGGCGTCGCAGCCGTCGGCGATGACCGGCTCCGCGCGGACGTCGCCGCACCGGCACCGGATGACCAGGTGCCCGCCGCACCGGCACGGCCACCAGTCGCGCATCCGTCGGGTCGCCGAGCCGCCCGCGTAGATGTGGCCGGCGCCGCAGCGGTCCGGCTCCTCGCCGACCAGCTCGCAGACCTTGCGGTAGGGGAAGGCGACCACGTGCGGGTCGGCGCGGGCCCGGTCGACCAGGCGGCGCAGCTCCGCGGCCGAGTCGACCACGCGCTCGACGACGGTCACGCCGGCAGGGCTGTTGTCGGCCCGGTCCCAGCGGACCGTGATGTGCCAGCGCGTTCGCCACTCCACACCTGCAGCGTAGTCGAACATATGTTCTAGCAGCGCCGGCACGCCAGTACCAACTGTCTGCTCGACCCGAGCTGCCCGCGTCGGGTGCCACGGCTGCTCATCGCGCGGGAGGCCCCGTTCTTGGGGGTGAACGGGGCCTACCTGTGCGCCACACGGGAACCGCGGGGGGCGAGGGGCATACCCGCTCCGGATGGTGGCCGCGCACCCCGACCTCTCAAACCGGTCACCGGCGCGGGCAAGGTCCGGTGCGAAGCGGGGCTTCCCGGGGTGGCTACTGTCGCAGCCCGTCGAGGAGATTCGTGACGGTGGTGAACGGATACGGCCCGCCGACGTACGCGGCCGGGACCGGGTGGCGGGTGACGAACATCGGGGCGATCTCGTAGGCCTCGCCTGGCCCGGGGGCGGGCAGCTTCAGCGCATCGGCCACTTGCTGCGCGTGGGCCTTCAGGTCGTCGTACTTGCGGCCTAGCTGGGTGGCGTAGCAGGGCTTGCTGCGGTCGAGGTAGAAGTTGTCGAGGTGGCGGCGGATCTCGGGAACCGCATACAGCTCGGCCGGGTCCTTGATCTCCAGCAGCCAGACAGTGCGGGAGTTGGCGCAGCCGGCGAGGACGTCGATCTCGCCCGACAGTGAGGGGACACCCAGCGGCTTGGGTTTCTTGACCCGTTCGAGGACGGTGTAGCCGGCTTGGCGCAGCATCGCGGCGACCTCGCTTTCCAGCCGCGTGTTGCGCCGGTTCCGGTACGCGCCGAGCGCGGTGTTGACCTTGTCGGGTGGAGTCGGCTGGCTCCACGGCAGCTGCCCCTGCATCAGGTGGTTCAGATAGATTTGGGCAGAGGCGTGACACAGGTGCGGCGCGACGAGCAGCGTGCCGTCCGGGGTTTGGACGACGGGCTGGATCAGGACCCGGCGGTGGCGGCTGCGCACCTGCCAGGGCTTCCAGTCGATCGCCTGGAACGCGGTCGTGGTGCTGGTGAGCAGACCCAGCGCGGTCCCGCAGCGCGAGACCGCGTTTTCGTCGCCGGCCCACGGCGCCGATTCGCTCAGATACTGCAGCACGTTCTCGCGGTCCGCGCAGGCGACGGGTGCGCCGCCGGGGTCCTGCGGCCATTGCGCCAGCTGGATCAGGGTCGTCAGCAGGTCGGTCAGCGTAGCCCCATACCCGGACAGCATGGCCGCGTCCAGGTCCGGGTCGACCCCGGGGTTGTTCGCCTCGCCCTCTTCGTCCTCGTCTGTGGTGGCGTCGACGGTCCCGTTGAGAAGTTCGCTCGCGCGAGCGGCCCGGAACCTGTCGACGTCGAAGTGATAGACCTTGACGCCGGCCTGGCCGGCGGGATCGACCGGAGGAGCGTCGTCGAGTGTCGCGCTGACCTCATAGGTGTCCGAGATTGTCAGCGCGGTCGGGCTGACCTGGTGATACACCGCCTCGCTGCGGACGGTCGCTTCCAAATATGTGTCAGCAGCCGCGATGATTTCCATCCAGGCCAGTTTGTCAACCGGATCGGTTCCCATCGGCTGCTCGCGCAGCGTGGCCTCCACGGCCGTCTCGCAGCACATACGAAGGGTCAGCAGCCGCGCCTCCTCGGTCTGGAACTTGGTCTCCGGGTCCCAGTTCAGGGTCATCTGCTGGGCTCGGCGCAGTTCCGGGGTCGTGCGGAGTTTGGCGGACACGACACGGGCGAGCTGGCGCATCCCGACCAGCAGGAGCTGCTCGGTCGGGTGCCGACGCAGCAACGTGGTGAGCTGGCCCAGGGCTGTCGGGGCGAGCACGGTCCGGTCGAGGTCGTTGGCCTGGCTGCCGCGGTAGGTTCCCGGCCGGGTGCCGGTCGCCTTGATCGCCCGTGCGACCTCGTAGTCCGCGGCCGAGCGCAGCGCCGTGCTAAGTGGCCACGGCTGCGGGAGCTCGCCGATGGCGGCCGCAGAGCCGTCGATCTCGATGACTAGCGTCGGGCTCGCCGCCGACCAGGCGTCACGGATCTGCCGGCCCGCGTCGCTACCGGCCCCGGCCGCCTCGACGGCCTGCTGCATCATCCGGGCCAGCGCCTCACGGCCTGCCTCGGCATCGTGATCGAGGTGTTGCGCGAAGGGCTCCGCATCCACGGTCAAGTGACAGGTCACCAAACCGTCTCCATGCGGCGCTGGGCCTGCTGCCAGTACCAGCGCATCGCCGGCGTCGGCGTCGCCCTCGGGCCTCAGACTCATGTCGATCTGGTACGCGCGGACATCTGTGCCCGCGTGCGCGGCTACCCACGTGTCGCGGATCTGGTCGAGGCCGAACGCAATCGCACCCGCGAGTTTGTACACCAGCTCACCTGCTGGCGTCATGCCCTCGGGCCGCAGACAGCGGATCGCGACCGGGACCTCGCCGGTGTGCACGATCCAGCCTGTGGGGATCGTCTCCGCAGCGGTCTTACCCGTGCGCTGCGGATCGCGTGTGGCCAGGGTTGGGTAGAGGTGGTACACCGTGGGAGGCCCGGCGTCCGGGTCCTCGACCGCGTCCCAGTCGTGCAGCGGCGGCAGCCCCACTGCGGCCAGTGCACGTTCGAGATCGGCGCGCTCGCTGCTGCGGTCCCACTCGGCGTCGCCGGCGTGCGGCTCGAACATCATTGCGGTTGGGGTGACGGCACCCCGGCGCAGCGTTTTGCGGTCCTGGCGCCACCACTCCCAGATGTTGATCGCCTCCCAGGCGAACATGCGCGGCCGGTTCTGGGCCGCCATCTCGCGCAGGAACAGCAGCAGATCGATGTCGTGTTCCGCCGTCGACGCGGCCCATTCAAGATCGTCCAGAGACATGGCGGGCAGCCCGGGCTGTTGCGGTGCCACGACGTGCCCCGCCCCAGCGAGCACAAGCAGCGGGACGATCTCCGTACCCGCGGCGACCGTCACCTGGCCCTCGGGCATCTTGATGACGATCGGCCGATCAGGATGCCGGGCAGCGCTCGCCGCGGCCCGCACCGCCGCTGTCTGTGACAGCTGCGCGTCGGACGAGGACGGATCGAGAACGGCGACGACCTGGACCGCGATAACCCGCCTGGGCCCGAAGTAGGCGAGCCACTGCACGACGTCGTCGGACGAGACCCGGGGCCCATCCGTGAGGTCGGGGGCTCCGACCACGTGGTCCTCGCCCACGAACCGCCGCAGCGCCCGGCGCACGCGGTCCGCCGCCAGCTGCGCGAACTGCGTCACGACGGCCGGATCCTCGGCGGCCCGGATCGCCAACTGGCCGACACCGAAGCCCGTGATCTCCGGAATGTAGGCGAGCGGCAACCAGAACTTGCAGGCCGATGTGGCAGCGGTGGGCAGGTCCACCGCGAGGTAGCGGCCGAACGTGCTTTCCGGATGCGTCAGGTCGAACGGCAACGCGGTGGGATGCGGCGCGGTGACCCAGGCCGTTGCCGCTCGCATCGATGCGGAATCCTGCAGGCCGGGCGGCAACGGCGCCGCAAGCAGGGTTCCGGCGGCCGCGAACTCCTGATCCGTCAGTGCGGGTGGTACGGCGCTGGACAAGTCGCTGCCGGACGGGCCGCCTTCGGGCCATGACGGCGCCATCACGGAGATCGCGTGGTCGGCGCGCCGCAGCGCAAGCTCGACGTAGTGCCTGATCCCGAACCCGAGCGCAGGCACCAGCACTGGGTCGGCGGCCTGCGCCACCATCTCCCACCGTGCCACGTCGGCGACCGGCCGCTCCACCATCCCTGGGAACAGGCGCAACGTATCCGAGCCGACCCGGGTGAGGACGACATCACGCGGGTCCTTCGGCAGGAAGTCCTCCCGCATCGGGATGCTCGGCTCCTCGTGTACCGCACCGTCCAGCAGCCCCGTTAGCTCGGCCGGGCCAACTGCGCGGCGGCCAGGCCGAGCACTGCGCAGCGCGGAGTTGAGCAGGTAGGCAACCGAGGTCCATCGGCGCCGCAGGCCAGGACTGGACGCCGCCGCGGTCAGCACCTGCAGCAGCGAGTCACGGTCGCGAGAGGAGAGACGCCGGCTTACGGTCACCGGGGCCGTCTTGCCCCGCTTCTGCTTGCCCACTCGTACGATCCTTCCCCGGCGCCGTTCAAGTGCGACCGCCTCTTCACGGCACGTGAGCGTAACAATGCGTAGGCGGGGCCGTCGTCTCAGTTTCCGGCCAC